>JAWXBP010000106.1 GCA_034440135.1 Planctomycetia bacterium | reverse complement strand
CATCGGCAACGTGAAGTGCCCGTAACGGCGGATGCCGGCCTTGTCGCCGAGCGCAATTTTGATCGCCTGCCCCAAGCAGATGCCGACGTCTTCGACCGTGTGATGTTGATCGACGTGCAAGTCGCCCTGCGCTTCGACGGTGAGATCGAACGCCCCATGCCGCGCGAACAGCGTCAGCATGTGATCGAAGAAGCCGACGCCGGTGGCAATCGTCGACGCGCCGGTTCCGTCGAGATTCAGTTCCAGCCGAATCTTCGTCTCAGCGGTGTTACGTTCGATCTTGGCAATTCTTCCACTCATCACTCATCACTCCGCAATCATCACTTTCCCCCTAAACCATACCACGCAGCAGCCCCAGGCAAGCCTCGTTCTGATCGTCGGTGCCGACCGAGATGCGGAGGCCGTCGGACCAGCCCGGATAGTTCATATAGCGTACCAGGACGCCGGACGTCTTGAGCTGTTCGTAGAGCGGTTTGACCGGCAGCTTGGGGTGCGGGCACCAGACGAAATTGGCCTGCGACGGCACGGCGTCGAACCCGAGGGCCTTCATCCCGGCGGTGAGCTTCTCGCGCGTGCCGAGCACCTTGCGGCGGTTTTCGCGGAGCCAGGCCTGGTCGTCGATAGCGGCCGTGGCGCCGGCGATGGAGAGGGCGTCGACGTTATACGAATCTTTGACCTTGATCAGCTCGCGGATCAAGTGCGGCTGCGCTATGGCGAAGCCGAAGCGCAATCCGGCCAGCGCGTACGACTTGCTGAGCGTCCGCGTGACGATGATCTTCTCGCTGCGCGCAACGAGGCTCAGGCAATTCGTCGCCGCGAAATCGACATACGCTTCGTCCACCACCAAGGGACACGGCAAACGTTCCGCGATTTCGAGCACGCGCTCCGGCGCGATGTACGTGCCCGACGGGCTATTCGGATTCGGCAGGAAGGCGAGCTTTAAACCAGCGGCCTTGGCGCTGAAATCGTCATTGAGCGACCAATCCGCGCCGAATCGCACTTCTTCCGCCCGCGCGCCTTGGATCTCAGCCAACGTGCGGTAGAGGATGTAGCTCGGGTACGGCAGCCGCAGCAATTCTCCTTCGCAGATGAACGTGCGCGTGAGAATCGTCAGCAGATCATCGCTGCCGTTCCCGCAGAGAATCCAATCCGGCGTGATGCCCGGCACTTCGGCCGCGAAAAGTTGCGCTGCGCGCAAGCGAAAAGCGGTCGCCATCGGATCCGGGTAGCGTTGCAAACCGTTTCGCAGCGCGGCCTCGATCGCCGTGGTCACCGCCGGAGAAGCCGGGTATGGGTTCTCATTCGTATTGAGCTTGATGAATTTCCCGCCCTGGGGTTGCTCGCCCGGAGCATATCCAGCCAAAGCGGCAATGTTGGGGCGGACGTAGGGCATCAACTCATAACTCGCCAAGGTTGTGGCACGGTCTCCCGACTGTGCCACGTTGTCGGGGTAGAACGAATGGAGACCTTCGGTCGAGCAAGTGACACGGTCGGGAGACCGTGTCACAACAATGTATTGGACCGGTGTCGCACAGCGGAGGTTCGCTACCCAACCTGCGCCAGCACGTACGGCCCCTTCGGAATCACCGCCACGGTGGCCGACGGGCCGTACTCGGCGAGCGAATCTTCGAGTGCGCTCTCGACGCTCGAGGCGCTTTCCACAAAGAGTCCGTTGATCGTCTCCGCCGAGAGGCCGTCGCTGACGATTTTTACTTTCGCTTTGCGGCGGACCTTGGCGAGCTCTTCGAGCTGCCACTGGTCCATCACGAAGTAGTCCTTGCCCAGGATGCGTTCGACGAAGATCTCGAGGTTCTCGTTTTCCTGGAACAACTGCTGGAACTGCGGGCTGCCGATTCCTTCGCTCAAGCTGGCGGCGAGGATGATCGTGCCCCCTTCCTTGACGATCGGCAGGGCGCCGGTCATACCCTTCACGCATTGATAGAAGGTGGTATCGAGCGGATATCCGGCGGAGCTGGTCACCACGACGTCGACTGGTTTCTCGACCTTGTCGGTGACCACGGCGCGGACGAATTCGACGCCTTTCAGGAACGCCGCTTCCATGTCGCCAGCGACGAAGAATAACGGGCGGCGTTCGGCGTCGATGACGACGTTGCAGATAAAGTCGCAGCCGGCGCGGCGGCCGATCCAGGTGTTTTCCTCGTGGACGGGGTTGCCGTCCAGGATGCCGCAATCGGCCTTTGGGTGTTCCAGGAACGTCGGCCCGTGCCAGATCTTGACCGTCTCCAGCGCGGCGATGCCCGGGCAGATCAGCTTCCGGCCGCCGGAAAAGCCGGCCATCAGATGCGGCTCGATCAGACCGATGGTAATTTTCAGATCGGCGTCGATGTAGCGACTGTCGATCCACATCGGCACGCCGCGCGGGCTTTCACCGAGATACGTGTGTTCTTCCAGCACCTGGCCGTGATGGTTCTCGCAACGGTAGTCGCGAGCGATTCGCTCGCCGACGAGCTCGATCAACTCCTCGCCTTCGTTCGGCCGGTGCAGGCCGGTGGCGATGAGGATGGTGATCGCCTCGCGCGGAATGCCGGCGGCTTCGAGCGTCGGCAGGATTTCGCCGAGGATCAACTCATTCGGAACCGGGCGCGTGATGTCACAAATCACCACGCACGCACTTTTCCGTCCCCGCGCAATTTCCGCCAAAGGGGGCGAGCCAGTGGGTTGCGCCAAGCAAGCTTGGAGCGACCCGCGGGGATCCGGCAAGGGCGTGGCGTTCTTATAGCCCAACGTGCGGACAATGCGTTCGGCCGGCAAGTCGACTTCCAGACCCGTCTTGCCGTACTCCAGCTTGAAGCGCATCGAGCGAACTCCCATCTATTGCCGACATCGCGGAATTCGGATTTGCCCGCGAAACACGCGAAAGGACGCGAAAACATTGGGTGGGGATTAGTCCACGGAACACAGGGAAGAATTCGGACTCTCGTTCCGTGTGTTCTGTGGACCGCCAGACATCAGCGATCCCTTTCGCGTTATTTCGCGTGGTTCGCGGGCCCGAATCCGGGTTACTTCTTTTTCGCGCCGGAACCCGCGGCTGGTTTGGCGGCGGCGGCAGCCGGCTTGGCGCCCGCGGCGGCCTTCGCACCGGCGGCCGGCTTGGCTGCTGCCTTGCCACCCGCGGCTGGCGCGGCGGCATCCCCTTCGGCTTCCTTCTTCTTTTTCTTCTTCATCGAGAGCTTCACGACGCGGACCTTGGGGAGGCCGATCGGGGAATCCCCGTCCTTCCAGCGGTCCATTTCTTTAAGCTTGGTCAACCGCTCGTCCCGGCTCAACACGCCGCGAGCCCGGGCCAGCCCCGTTTTCAGCTTCAAACTCTGGTCCATCGTCATGACGCGATCGCTCCCGCAAATTGGCTCAAAATCAACTCAAACCCGGCCGTCCACCGCATTCGGGCGGACCATGGGCGGGGCGAGGAATCTCACATGATAGAGGCGAGTGAGCCGGGGAACAAGCGGGGACTGCAGGCACGAATCGAACAGGTATTTTCGAAGTCGCGAAATCCCCGCTACCAACTGCTCGTTCAAGACAATGTGCTGCAGTTGCGAAAAAAACACGACATTACGGCCGCACATCCGTAAGCCCGCATGGATGAAAGTGCCCGAAAGAGGACTCGAACCTCCACGACCTTGCGGCCACTAGAACCTGAATCTAGCGCGTCTGCCAATTCCGCCATTCGGGCAACGAATTGCGGCCTCACCCCGAGCAGGACACATCGGCGTTCGCCCATGTTCACCCCCCGGCCGGCCGCAGCGGCTTGAGTTCTGTCTTATAGGTTACGGGGGCAATGTTATCAAGCTGGGGATGGGCTCAAGTCGGGCCGTTCGGACTGCCGGATCGGGACCGCGCTCTTGTACCGAAGGCTAGAGGATTTGGCCGGCGCCGCGGTGCGCACGAACGCGCCGGCGCCAAACCTGGACTGCGATTGCCAACGGCACGGCTAGCAATGCCAGCCACGGCGCGGCTGCGACAGCGGCCACCGCGAAGGACTCGCCGGCGGTGCGCATGTTCCACAACGATTCCGAAAACGAGCGGCGAAGGCGATCTCCGAACGTCGCGGCCACCTCGGGCATGTAGTGGCGCACTTCCTCGACGCGTAGCGTGATAGTCGTCAACGACGTCAGGTCCGCCAGGACCCGCTTCCGTCCCTCGAAGCGCTCGATTTCCTCGCGCACCCGGGACAATTCGCGTTCAACCCGCAACACGTCCTCCAGCGTGCCGGTCTGCTCTTCGAGCAGTTTCAACAAGCGCGCCTCTTCCTGGCGCTTGTTGCCGATGCGGGCTTCGACGTCGTAGAATTCCTCGCTGACATCCTGAGAGTTGCGCGCGAGGTTCCGGACTTCGCCGAGCTTTCCTTGTGCTTCCTGGAGGAACTCGTCGAAGTTCGCGAAGGGAATTCGAAGTTTCCATTGGCCCGAACGGCTCTCGCCCGTCTCGCCCGAGACTTGCGAACTGGCGACGAAGCCGCCGTAGCGCTTGACCATCGCATCCACCAGACTGGTAGTCGGCGTGAAGTCTTCGACCACCAGATCGACGTCAGCTGTGTAGATGATCTTGCGCTCGATTGCATCGGCGGACGGCGGACCATCTTTCGCGGGCGCCTGCTCGGCGAGCGCTTCAACGGCGGGCGTCTGAGCCAGGGCGAACGCCGGCGCTTCGTCAGCAGACGCTGCGCGACTGGGCGCTTCGCTTTGGACCGCCGCTTGCCCACAGCCTACCGCGAACACGGCTAACAAGATCATCGCGCGCACGTGCATGCTCCCCGTGTCAGGAAACCGTTCGCTCGACCATTGAAATAGAGATCGATCAGGCTGCCAATATATTCCCGCGAACCCGAGCACCATTTCTAAAACGGCGATGCGTGCGACTTCTTAGCAGAACAACGCATTCTCGATAGGGTTTCTACCGCGCCTTGAGAAACGCCTTGATCCGCTCCTGCGCCTGTTGCTCATCCTCACTCAATTTCGGTAACCTAGCGGCAGTTTGCTTCGCCTGCTCTTCTGTCATCTGTTCGCGTTTGTCATTCCATTGCAGGAACGGTCCCGGAACGCTGCCTGCGCTGACTTCGATTCCAGCTGGGACTTTCAGTTGAGCAAGGTCGATCTTCGCGTTCCCCACGAAGATCGTCAGCGTCGGTGGCACGGCGACCGGCGTGCCGGTGAACTCGATCTCGCCGAACGGCTTGCGGACGTGCCCGTACCATTGATCGACCCTCACCTGGTCTCCCGCTGAATACAGGACGGCGATGCCGTTTTTCTCCGGCGCCCGCGTCACCCAGCCAAGTAGATCCGGCTCCGCCTTGTTGGACAGATGAACTTGGCGAATCTCCGTTTCAATCTTGGCGAACTTCTCGATCAACCGATTCACGTCATCGATGTTCTGGACGTCGTACCCGTAGTGGCAAACATCATTGGGCCACTCAGAGAACCAGGGATTCCAGCCGTCGGTGCGCGCGGGATCATTGAGAAGATCAATGACGCCTTTCGGCCAGGCGTCGTCAGGAGAGACCTCGTGGCCAGCACTGGCGACCGTCGAAGTGCCGGCTTCCGCCAGACATCGTTCTGCGCCATAGTGGGCAATCAACGCCAGCAAGTATGCGATTAGCAAAACGGTACGGTGCATTGTCTTTGTCACCGGGAACCACGAAATGATCGTCGGCTACGCGCGCGAGCTCGCTCCCTAAAGACGAAGTAGGTCATGCTCCGGCTTCCTGGCCGACGCCGGTTTCTCCAAACCGCCCCGATTCGCTAGGCTCTGTTGACGATTAAATCCGCTTTAGGCGGATGAATCCGAGGGCCAGTTGGATGATTGCCAGAAATGTTTGTTTCAGTTTTTCGTAGCGAGT
>JAWXBP010000105.1 GCA_034440135.1 Planctomycetia bacterium | reverse complement strand
GCGGCCTTGGCCGCGCTGCTTGGCTGGCGCACGGAGGACGATGCGTGGCGCTGCTCGCCGTTGGATGGCGCGCTCCTCGCCTTGGCCGGCTGCTTTCTGCTTTCCGGTTACCTTGCAATGCAAACCGGCTCACCGCGCCCGGCGATCAACGGGGCTTGGCTTTGGGTCAGCCTTCTTGCCGGCATCGTCGTCTTGCGCCGGCTGGTCCGAACCGACCGAGAACGCCGCGCGCTCGTCGCCGTGATGGTGGCACTGGCGGGAGCGCTGGGGACGCTGGGAATCGAGCAATTCGCCGTGGAATTGCCGGCAACGCGCCGCGCCTACTTCGCGAATCCGGATGGGGCGCTCCGCGCACAAGGAATCTGGTACGCGCCCGGGTCTCGCGAACGGATGTTGTTCGAACAGCGCCTACAAAGCACTGAACCGTTTGCCACGTTCGCACTGACGAATTCACTGGCGGGATTTCTGGCGCCTTGGCTCGCCGTCGCGGCAATTTCAACGTGGCAAGAGCGTCGAGCACTGCCGCAGCGCACGGCCGTCTGGTTGGGACCACTGCTGTCGTGCGTGCCAATCGCCGCTTGTTTATTGCTGACTAAGAGCCGCAGCGCCTGGCTGGCTGTGATGGCGGGCGTCGCGCTGTGGATGCTTTGGCAACTCCGCCAAGGGAGTTGGTGGCGCGGAAAATGGTTCGCCGCCGCCGCGGGCGTCGTCGTGGCCGCCTTCGCCATTGCCGCCGCCATAGGGGCGATTGATCGCGAGGTCTTCACCGAGGCGGGGAAATCACTCGGCTACCGCGGCCAGTATTGGCAGGCGACTGCGGCGATGATCGCCGATCATCCGTGGATCGGCGTGGGGCCCGGGCAGTTTCAGGAATATTACACGCGCTACAAAGCGCCGACCGCGAGTGAAGTTGTCGCGGATCCTCACAATTTCCTCTTCGAGGTCGCCGCAACTGCCGGCCTACCGGCGCTGTTGCTCGCGCTGCTCGTGGCGCCGTTGGCTTGGCGCGAAGCGCGACGAGCCAAAACCGTGGATTCATCGCTCGGCCAGAGTGACTCCGCGGCGTGGATACTGGGAGGCGCGATCGCGGGATTTTTTCTCGCTTGGCCGCTGGGCTGGTTGGCGCAGACCGGGCCGTCGGTGACTGCGTTCTTCGTGGGATTGCCGGCGATGCTCGTGGCGCTGGGGCTGTGGCATTTCTGGGGAAACGAAGGGCAACTGGACAATCGCGTGGTCGGGCTTGGCATTTTCGTATTGCTTTTTAACCTGTTAGCGGCCGGGGGCATCGGCATCCCCGGCGTCGCGGGGTCGCTCGGGTTGTTGCTTACGCTGTGGGTGGGCACTCCTGCTTCGACCAATTCCTCGAGCAGTTCGGCGAGCCGATTCACCGCCGCTGGTCTCGCGGGCGGTTTCGCTCTCTTGGCCGTGGCCTGTTATTGGACCGCCTATCGCCCTGTGACCCTGGCGCAGGCGGCGCGCCAGGTGGCGATCGACGATCCGCGGCATGCGGAATCGCACCTCATAGACGCCACGCACGCCGATTCCACGGCCGCGCAGCCTTGGCGGGACTTGGCTAGCTGGCGGTTCGCACGCTGGCAGGCGACTCCGACGCCCGAAAACTGGCAAGGTACGGCCGAGGCGATTGGCGAGGGATTGAAACGCTCCCCCAACGCGGCGGTCGGTTGGTATCAGGCCGGCAATATGCACCTGGCGGCCCATCGGGCATTGTTGGGTGGGAAGCACCTGGCCGAGGCGATCGGGGCCTTTCAGGAGGCGGTCGAGTTGTATCCCAATCACGCCGAGTATCGCGGAACCCTGGCTGTGGCATTGGCAGATTCCGGCGAAGCGGCGGAAGCACGTAGCGCGGCCGAGCGTGCCTTGGAGTTGGATCGGGTGACGCCGCACGTCGACCAAAAGCTTTCCGACGGGCTTCGCGAGCAGCTGACGAAGCTGCTTGCAGGTCAATCGCCTCCCTAAATTGGCGGTTTCGGCGTGCTGCGCCGCTCCTCCAACTGCCAGGGGAAACCTATGATTCCCTATCCCGGGGTGGTTCCGCGCGCCCGTCGTGGCGGCGGTTACCGGTCTTGGCGGATATGGCTACAATGCGGGTTTGTTGGCGGGTGACGAGGGCAAAAGAATTCGGATGGCCACGATTCGCACACAATTGGCAGTTTTGGGAGGCGGCCCGGGGGGCTACGCCGCCGCCTTCCTGGCGGCCGATCTCGGCATGCAAGTGACGCTGATCGAACAGGATCCCCGCCTGGGCGGCACCTGCCTGCTGCGCGGTTGCATCCCGTCGAAGGCCCTGCTGCACGTCGCCGCCGTGCTCTCCGAAACGTCAGAAATGCACGAGTGGGGCGTCGAGTTCCCCAAACCCCAGATCGCGATTGAACGGATGCGGGCCCGCAAGGAAAAGGTGATCAGCACGCTTTCCGGCGGCCTGACGCAATTGGCCAAGCAGCGGAAAGTCGAAGTCATCCACGGCCAGGGCGTGTTCATCGACTCGCAGAATCTGCGGATCGTCGGCGAGGCCGACGGCGCGAAGAAAGAAGATCGGCTGATCTTCGAGCATTGCATCCTGGCGACCGGATCATCGCCGACGAAGATTCCGGCCTTCGACTTACCGACCGATCGCATCATGGACTCGACCGGAGCGTTGGAACTGCGAGATATCCCGGAATCGCTGCTTGTCGTCGGCGGCGGATATATCGGCCTGGAGATGGGCACTGTTTACGCCGGCATTGGCTCGAAGGTCAGCGTCGTGGAACTTACGGACGGCCTGTTGCCGGGCGCCGATCGTGACCTGGTCCGCCCGCTCCATGAGCGACTGAAGAAGAAGTTCACAGCCATTCATTTGAAGACGAAGGTCGCCGGGTTGAAAGACGTGGGCGACGCAATCGAAGTGACGTTCGAAGGTCCGGAAGGTCAAGTCGTCGAGCGCTATTCGCGCGTGCTGGTGTCGGTGGGTCGAAAGCCCAACAGCGCCGGCTTCGGCCTGGAGAACACCAAGGCACAAATCAATCAGCGCGGTTTTGTCATTGTCGATAAGCAGCAACGCACAGCGGATCCGCACATCTTGGCGATCGGCGATGTCGCCGGCGAACCGATGCTGGCCCACAAGGCGGCGCACGAAGGTAAGGTCGCCGTCGAAGCGCTGCACGGCGAAGCGGCCACCTTTGAACCAGCGGCCATCCCCGCGGTGGTGTTCACCGACCCGGAAATCGCCTGGGCCGGGCTGACCGAGGAAGAAGCCAAAAAGCAGAATCTGCAAGTTGAGATCGCGCGTTTCCCCTGGGCTGCCAGCGGCCGCGCGCAGGCGCTTGGCCGCACCGAGGGCATGACCAAAATGATCATCGACCCCGGCAGCGAACGCGTGCTGGGCGTCGGCATTGTCGGCCCCGGCGCTGGCGACTTGATCAGCGAAGGCGTATTGGCGATCGAGATGGGCGCCGTCGCCCGCGACGTGTCCGATTCCATCCATCCGCACCCAACGCTGAGCGAGACGGTGGCGTTCGCGGCGGAGACCTTTTTCGGCACGGCCACCGATTTCTACCGTCCAAAGAAAGCGCACTGACGACTGGCGTTACGAGCGCGCAAGCACGAAGAGAGAATCCACGATGGCGATGACCGACGCGGTTGATGTTCCGAGTGGCGACTCCGATCCCGGCGAGACGGCCGAGTGGCTCGAGTCGTTGGCCTATGTGCTCGACGAAAAGGGCCCGGAGCGCGCACGATTTTTGCTGAGCGCGCTGGAAGAAGCCGCTTACCGGCAAGGGGTCGAAGTGCAGCGCACTTCGACGACGCCGTACATCAACACGATTCCGGCCGATCGCCAGCCGCCGTACCCGGGCAACCGTGAGATCGAGCGACGGATCAAGAGCATCATCCGCTGGAACGCGATGGCGATGGTGGTTCGCGCCAACAAAGAAAACGACGGCATCGGCGGGCACATCTCGACGTTCGCCTCCGCGGCCACGTTGTACGAAGTCGGCTTCAACCATTTCTTTCGTGGGAAGAGCGACGACTTCTCCGGCGACCAAATTTACTTCCAGGGACACGCTTCGCCCGGCATCTACGCGCGGGCGTTTCTCGAAGGACGAATCACCGAAACGCAGTTGGTGAATTTCCGCCGCGAATTGCAGCCGGGCGGCGGACTTTCGAGCTATCCCCATCCCTGGTTGATGCCGAACTTCTGGGAATACCCGACCGTCTCGATGGGCCTGGGGCCGATCATGGCGATCTACCAGGCGCGGTTCAACAAGTATCTGACCGATCGCGGCATCAAGGATTGCAGCCAGACGCACGTTTGGTGCTTTGTCGGCGACGGCGAATGCGATGAACCGGAAACGCTCGGTGCGATCACGCTGGCCTCGCGCGAAAAGCTCGACAATCTGATCTTCGTGATCAACTGCAACTTGCAACGGCTCGATGGTCCGGTCCGTGGCAATGGGAAGATCATTCAGGAACTCGAAGGCGCGTTCCGTGGCGGCGGTTGGAACGTCATCAAAGTCATCTGGGGCGATGAGTGGGATTCGCTGCTCGCCAAAGACGAGGACGGCCAACTCGTCAAACGGATGGGCGAAGTTGTCGACGGTGAGTACCAGAAGTACACCGTGATGCCCGGCAGCTACATCCGCGAAAATTTCTTCGGCAAGTATCCGCAACTGCTCGACCTGGTCGATCACTTGTCGGATGAACGACTGAGCAAACTGCGCCGCGGCGGCCATGATCCGGAGAAAGTTTACGCGGCGTTCAAGGCGGCGCTCGAATCGAAGGGCCGGCCAACGGTGATCCTGGCCAAGACCGTCAAGGGTTACGGCCTCGGAGAAGCCGGCGAAGGGCGCAACATCACGCATTCGCAGAAGAAGCTCAACGAAGACGAGCTGCGCGAGTTTCGCACGCGGTTCGGCATTCCGATTTCCGACAAGGAAGTCGGCAAGGCGCCGTTCTATCGTCCGCCGGATGACAGTCCCGAGATGCAGTATCTGTTCGAGCGGCGCAAGTCGCTCGGCGGGTTCGTGCCCAGCCGCACCATGCGCGCGCAGCCGATCGAGACGCCGTCCTTAAGCGAATTCATGGAGTTCACCAAAGACGCCGGCGACCGCACCTTCGCGACGACGCAAGCGTTTGTGCGATTCTTCTCGAAGCTGCTGCGCGACAAGAACATCGGCAAATTGATTGTGCCGATCGTCCCGGACGAGTCGCGCACGTTCGGGATGGACCCGTTGTTCCGCCAGATCGGCATCTATTCGCACTCAGGGCAGTTGTATCAGCCGGTCGATTCGGACCAGGTGAGTTACTACCGCGAAGCCAAGGACGGGCAGTTGCTCGAAGAAGGGATCACCGAGGCTGGCTCGATGGCCTCGTTCATCGCCGCGGGGACGGCCCATTCGGCCCACGGCGTGAACATGATTCCGTTCTATATCTACTACTCGATGTTCGGCTTCCAGCGGATCGGCGACATGGTCTGGTGCGCCGCCGATGCGCGCACCAAGGGCTTCATGCTCGGCGCCACCGCGGGACGCACGACGTTGGGCGGCGAAGGACTGCAACATCAGGACGGCCACAGCCACTTGCTGGCGTCGAGCTTCCCCACGGTGCGCGCCTACGACCCGGCGTATCAATATGAGATTGCGGTGATCGTCCTGGACGGCATGCGACGCATGTATGCCGAGCAGGAAGATTGCATGTACTACATCACGCTGCAAAACGAAGCGTACCACCATCCTGCCATGCCGGAGGGGACGGAGCGCGGCATCGTGAAGGGCATGTACAAGCTGTCGCACAAGTCGGCGGGCGAAGGTCGCCCGCAGGTGCAGTTGTTCGGCAGCGCCGCGCTGCTGCGCGAAGCGCTCCGCGCTCAGGACATTCTGCTGGAGCGCTACCAGATCTCCAGTAACGTCTGGAGCGTCACCAGCTACACCGAATTGGCTCGCGAGGCCCTGGCTGTAGAGCGCTGGAATCTACTGCATCCGCTGGAGGAGCCGCGCAAATCCTACCTGGATGAAGTGCTGGCCGGCGAGTCCGGTCCGTTCATCTCCACGTCGGACAACGTTCGCGCCGTGGCCGAGCAGATCAGCAACTACATCCCTGGCGGGTTGTATGCTCTGGGAACCGACGGCCTGGGCCGCAGTGAAAACCGCGCCCCGCTGCGGCGGCACTTCGAAGTGGACGCCGAATGCGTCGTCGTGGCGGCCCTGTCGCGACTGGTGCGGCAAGGCCACTGCGACCGGCAGAGCCTGGCCAAGGCGATTCAAGATTTAGGCGTCGACCCCGATAAGGCCGACCCGATGACGGCGTGAGGAAAGTAGCAATGATGAAGGATGAATGATGAACCTTTTAAGTGGCTCATCTCAATTGTTCATCATGCTGCATTCGTCATTCATAAATTGAGCAAATTCAGACGCAACTTTTGCCGGGAACATTTGCATGGCCGTTGACTTCAAGCTTCCTGACCTTGGCGAAAACATCGACTCCGGCGACGTGATCAGCGTGCTGGTGAGCGAAGGGGATGAAATCCAAGCGAATCAGGGAGTCATCGAGCTCGAGACCGGCAAGGCGGTCGTGGAAGTGCCGTCGTCTGTGGCCGGGCGCATCTCCAAGATTCATGTGAAGGTCGGCGACAAATTGCCGATCGGCGCAACGGTACTGACCGTCGAAGCGTCCAGCGCCGCAGCGCCGGCGCCTCCGGCCGCACCGCAGCCACCTGCTCCGGCGCCAGCGCCCCAAGCGGCCGCGCCGCAACCAGCAGCACCCCAGCCTGCTCCGGCAGCCCCCGCCCCGGTCGCCGTAGCGCCTCTTGAGGCGCCGGCCCCGGCTACGCCGCAGGTGAGCACCCCGGTTCAGGCGGCTTATTCGGCCGACAATGGCGCCAACGGCGGGCTCGCCCCGGCCGCCGCACCGGCGACGCGAAGGCTAGCGCGCGAGCTTGGCGTCGATCTGGGAAGCGTGGACGGATCCGGCCCTGGCGGGCGCATCACGCGGGAAGATATCGTCTCCGCGGTCCGCCAGAACAACGCCGCCGTGGCATCCGCCGCCACCGCGCCGAAACCGGCCGCCAAGGCCGCGCCCAGCGCGCCGGCTGCTTCAGCGCCGGCCGCGCCGAGCGCCGACGGCGTGGCCGACTCCGACTTCTGGGGACCGATTCGCCGCGTCGGCATGACGAAGATTCGCAAGACGATCGCCGTCAACATGGCGCGCAGCTCGGTGACGATTCCGCACGTGACGAACTTCGACTCGGCCGACATCACCGAGCTGGAGCGGATTCGTAAAGGCAGCACCGCCGACTACGCCGGCTCGAGCGTCAAACTCACCTCGATGGCCTTCGTGATGAAGGCCGTGGCGCTGGCGCTCAAGCATCACGGCACGCTCAACGCGTCGATCGACATGGACGGCGAGCAGTTGATTTACAAGGACTATGTCAACCTCGGCGTGGCGGTCGATACCGAACGCGGACTGGTCGTGCCGGTGATCCGTAATGTCGACCGGATGACCATTCCGCAAATCGCACAAGCACTGACGGACGTCGCCACCCGCGCCCGCGCGGCGCAGTTCACGCTCGACGACCTCCGCGGCGGCACGTTCACGCTCAGCAACTTGGGCACGGTCGGCGGGCAATTCTCCACGCCGATCATCAATCACCCCGAAGTGGCGATCCTGCTCCTGGGACGGTCGAAATTGCAGCCGGTCGTGGTGAATGAA
Source organism: Planctomycetia bacterium (assembly GCA_034440135.1). NCBI lineage: Bacteria > Pseudomonadati > Planctomycetota > Planctomycetia > Planctomycetia bacterium. Next base: position 964 of record JAWXBP010000105.1, on the reverse strand, counting down.
ACCAAGATCGAACCACGGCTCCTGATGCCGCTGAGCCTGTCCTACGATCACCGCCTGGTGGACGGCGCGACGGCCGGGCGATTCCTGAACGAAGTCATCAACTTCCTGGAAGTGCCGGGACGGCTGCTGTTGGCGCCGTAACGCGTTAGACGACGATCATTCACGAGTATTCCGTGGATGTTCAGCTACAATAAATGGATAGCGCTGAAAACCAGAACCATCCAGCGTCAAAATGTGCGATATCTTGTTAACCCGCATGATGGCGGCGATTCGAGCGTCATGAACGGACGTGCCAAGCACTTGAAAGTCGCTCATGAGCCTTCGCCACTCCGCAAATGAGCTGGGCGATTCAGTTAGCAGCTCGCACACGAGCAATATCGTTGAGATTCTGTGCTCTGCAACTTCGGGAAGCTTTCCATAGCCACCTCGCGCTGTTTCAGGCCGCGTCAACACATTCCAAAACTCGGCGATATTTTGCGCCGTCGTAAAGAGTGGTTCCTCGCGGCGCTCGAGTCTCCATAGCGCGGCGTTCGCCACAGCGAATTGTGGGTCGTCGCCGTCGAACAACCGGATCAGAAGCCTGTGTCAATTAGGTACGCCATCAATCGTGATCTGAATAGATATCTTCGCGAGAGAAATCGGATGGCAATCCGCCGTCGTACGTAGTCGCTTCCGCGAAGCGGCGCTTAAGCTCGTCCAGCGACAGTTCCGCCGACGTCGAGTTGGCCGCGGTGGTCGGCGTAGCAACCGTCACTTGCACGATGGCGTGGTCTGGAATCTCCACCGGCGTCAACGGACGCAGCACCCCGTCTTCGTAAATAGCTGAGAATGTCTGGCTCATACTGCAATCATACGCCGGACCAGTCTAGGCCTTGTCTCAAAACTGGGGTTTCCGTGCAATGCGTAACCGGCGACGATGTCGCTGAGTTTCGTTTTTGCCACGGAGGGCTGTTGAGATGGCGCG
>JAWXBP010000104.1 GCA_034440135.1 Planctomycetia bacterium | reverse complement strand
TGGAGACCTTCGGTCGGTGCGGTGGCACGGTCAGGAGACCGTGCCACAACAGTGTGTAATTCTTTACTCCTCTACTCCTTTTCTCCTCACTGCCTCTCCAACAGCTCCTTCGCTTGCCGCGCGACGACGATTTCTTCGTTCGTCGGCACGATCCATAACTGTGTGCGGCTCGTCGCCGCGTGAAGGTTCGTCTCGCCTTTGGCTTGCGCGTTCTTGGTGGCGTCGAGTTCCACGCCGAGCGCCATCAGGTTCTCGCAGATCGCGGCGCGGATTTTTGTGCCGTTTTCGCCAATGCCGCCGGTGAATACGATGGCGTCCGCGCCGCCGAGTTCGACCAGGTACGCGCCGAGGTAATGCCTCACCGCGCTGACGAAGACATCCAATCCCAGTTGCGCGCGAGCATTGCCGTTGGCGACGCCTGCTTCCAAGTCGCGCACGTCGCCGCTGGTGTCGCTTAGGCCGGCGAGGCCGCTGCGCTCCGCCAGGTCGTCGAGGACATCATCGAGCGACTTGCCTGTGCGCTGCATGATGACTGGCAGCGCGAACACATCGAAATCGCCGACGCGGTTGTTGTGCGGCAGGCCGGTCTGTGGGCTCATGCCCATGCTGGTGGCGACGCTCTTGCCGTCGCGGATCGCGCAGATCGACGCCGAACCGCCCAGGTGGCAGGAGATCACGCGCAGGTCGCTGCGGCCCAGCAGTTCGGCGATTCGCGTAGCGATGTAGCGATGGCTCGCGCCGTGGAAGCCCCAGCGGCGTACGGAGAATTCCTCACTCCACTGGTGTGGAATGGCGTACGTCCGATTCCGGGCGGGAATCGTCTCGTGAAACCCGGTTTCGAAGGCTGCGACCAAGGGAATCTCCGGCAGTTTTTTGCTCAACAATCGCATCGCCGCGATGTAGGGCGGGTTGTGCGCCGGCGCCACGCGACTCATCTCTTCCATCGCCGCGAGCACGTCGGGCGTGACCCGTTGCACTCCGCTGTATCGACCTCCATGCACCGCTTTGAAACCGATCGAGGCCACTTCGTCGGCGCTCTTGAGGCACCCGGTTTCGGGCGCCGTCAATTGCGCGAGACAGGCTCGCACCGCCGCGGCGTGATCGGGCACTTGCGCGACCGATTCGTCGCGAAACGCGCCGATCTCCACCTTGGTGCGACTCTCCGCGCCGCCGATCCGCTCGGTTCCGCCGCGCGCCAGTTGCCGCTCGTCCGACATATCGAACAGGCGGTACTTAAAGCTCGTCGAACCCAAGTTCGCGACCAGAATCTTCATCGGTTTCAGCCTCCTGCTTCCAACTCGAACCCGTTCCTCGTTCGTAAACTTGCTACCGCATTCTCTAAGCTTGGTTTTCGAATTCGACGGGTGCCACTGGCGGCTTGTCCGCCAGTGTGAGGCTGCGTCAACTCCGGCACTGGCGGACAAGCCGCCAGTGGCACCCAGCACCCGTCATGCTGCTCATTACGACAGATACGCGCGGACCAAGCCCTCGGCCGGGCGCGGGATCACGTGGCTGCCGATCAGTTCGCCGACCTGGCGAGCGGCCGTGGCGCCGGCTTCAACGGCCGCGCGGACGCTGCCGACATCGCCCTGCACGACGGTCGTGACCAGGCCGCCGCCGATCGGGATCTTCTTGACGATTTGCACATTCGCGGCCTTCGCCATGGCGTCGGTCGCTTCGACCAGGGCGACAAGGCCCTTCGTTTCCAACAATCCAATCGCGTCGTTCATGGTTTTGTATTGAGCTGAGGTTGTGAGTGAATGCGATGTACTGAGTCCAACGTGTTGTGGCACGGTCTCCCGACCGTGCCACGGGGGGGCCGTGATGCCGGAGATGGGAGACCTTCGGTCGGGTCGGTGGCACGGTCGGGAGACCATGCCACAACAGCTAGCACGCTACTTGCTCGTCTTCGTCACGGTCGCCGGCAGGACGACGCCAAGGTCTTCGTGCGGGCGGGGGATGACTTGCACGCTAAGGACTTCGCCCAAGCGTCCGGCCGCCGCGGCGCCAGCGTCGGTGGCGGCTTTCACCGCGGCGACGTCGCCCGTGACAAACGCCGTGACGAGGCCGCTGCCGACCTTGTCCCAACCGAGGAATTCGACATTTGCGGCTTTCAACATCGCATCGGTCGCTTCCACCAAGGCGATAAAGCCCTTGGTTTCAATCATGCCGAGCGCTTCCATCACTTTGGCCATCGCGTGGGGTCTCCGGGAATTGGTGTTGCTGTGAATTAGGGGGTGAATTTCGATTTAGTGATGCGTGATGAGTTTCTTGTCCGTCCCCACGCATCTCTCATCACTCATCATTTCTGTTTCAATAATCTCACGCTCTTCGCGTGATCCAGGTCGGCCGCGTTCCCTTCGTCGGTGTCGACGTGGACTTCCAGTTTGCTGGACTTGTCGGCTCGCACGAGGAGGTCCTCGAACGTCGTCGTGCAGGTTGATTCAATGCGCAGGCTCATGCGGTCGCCATTCTTGACGCCGTAGTGGGCCGCGTGTTCCAGGTTCATGTGGACGTGCCGTTCTGCGCGGATCACGCCATGTGTCAACTCGACGACGCCTTTGGGGCCGACGAGCACGCAGCCGGGCGTGCCATCGATCTTGCCGCTGGGGCGGACGGGGGCGTCGATGCCAAGGGAGATCGTGTCGGTGAAGGCCAGTTCCACTTGGCTAAAGGGACGCGTCGGGCCGAGCACCCGCACCGTCGGCAGCATGCGTCGCCGTGGGCCGACGACCATCACGGTTTCCTCGGCGGCGTAAAAGCCGTCCTGATAGAGCGGCTTGCCAGGTGTCAGTTTGGCGCCAGAGCCGAACAACACTTCGACATGTTCATCCGTCAAATGCACGTGCCGCGCCGAGATGCTGACCACCAAGTTCGGGTCTGATTTCGGTCCGCCCACCTGGCGCAAGACGATCTCGCGCACAATGCGTTCAACGGTCGAGCGATCAAGCGTGGTGGTGGACATGGGGGAGTTTGAAGTTTTCAGTGTTCAGTTTTCAGTGGGGAGCGAGTAACTCGCAACTGTATCGCTGGAAATCGAAGCTGATAAATCAACGGCGGCACAACAAAACTGAAAACTAAACCCAAACTAGACTTGCTCCGCCACCCACAATTTCACGCCCGCGTCTTCCAATCGCTTCCGCCAAGGTTCCGTGATCTCGTGGTCGACGACGACGTGTTGGACTTCGCCTAACTCGCACAAATGCGCCAGGCTTTGGCGGCCGAATTTGCTGCTGTCGGCGACGACAATCACCTCGTCGGCGGCTTGCATCATCGCGCGTTCCGTCTCGACCAATAATAGGTTGCTGTTGAAAAACCCGCGTTCGTTGACGCCCGCTGCGCTAAGGATCGTGCGGCGGACGTTCAGCTCTTTCAGCATCTGATCCGCGTACGGTCCCAAGGCCACGCCGGTCCGCGGATAGACATATCCTCCGATCAACACCAGGTCCGCGTCCGAGCGGGTCATAAACAGGTTCGCCACCGGCAGCGAATTGGTCACAACCTGCAAAGGCCGACCCACCAACTGCTGGGCCACCTCGTAGGTCGTGCTGCCGCCGTCCAGGAGCACCGTGTCGCCATCCTCGACCAGGCTGGCGGCCACGCGAGCGATCGCCCGTTTCTTGTCCCACTGGGCCGGCTGCCTCTCCTCGAAATGCGGCAACTTGGGAAGCGGGCCCGTGTAGACCGCCCCGCCATGCGTCCGCCGGGCATGCCCCGACTCTTCCAGGTGGTCCAGATCGCGGCGCACCGTCGATTCCGAAACGGCCAATTGCTCGGCCAATTCCGGCAACGAGGCAAAGCCCCGCGTGCGGACCAACTCCAGTAACCGACTTCTTCGTTGTTCCGTGAGCATCCGCAATCGTCCTGACGAGCGTGACGCCTTTTGAAAGAATTCTATCACTACATTGCAGCATTGCAAGCATTTTCAGTCGATTTCTGCAAATATATGCTGTAGAATCGCTATGCATTCGCAGATTACTGGAACGACTGGCCCAATCCCGTCGAGTTGCTCGCTGTTCCGGCTAGGCCACTTGGACAAGAATTGGCCCAATTGTACGAAGGACATGGGTACCCACTTTTCCAAGCCGACAATCACTATATGTCTGGATGGCTTTATTTCCTGTGGGTCGCCCTGTTGTTCGTCGCTCTCTGTGGCGCGTGGCTGGCGACGTTTTTCACGTTGCCCGGCAATTGGGTGATGGTGGCGCTATGCGCCGCGTTTGCCTATTGGATTCCCGAGGCGGAACATGCCCGCGGAATCGGTTGGCCCGTCGTGATTGGGCTGGCCGTGATGGCGTTGATCGGCGAGTTGCTGGAACTCGCGGCGTCGGCCTTGGGGGCTACCAAAGCCGGCGGCAGTAAGCGTGCCGCCGCGTTAGCATTGGTCGGCTCCATGATCGGCAGTCTGGTCGGCGCTGCTCTGGGTTTCCCCGTGCCGGTGATTGGGCCGCTGATCGGCGTGCTGTTGTTTGGCGGCGCCGGAGCGGCGGTGGGGGCCATGCTGGGCGAAAAGTGGAAGGGTCGGGAATTCGACGACTCGATACCCGTCGGCACGGCGGCGTTTTGGGGCCGCATCCTCGGCACCGTGGCCAAGAGCTCGGTGGGCCTAGGGATGATCGTCGTGGCGATGGTCAGTGCGCTGTTTTAGCCACAGTGGAAGTGCGTTGGACTCGATTGGTCGGGCTCTCCCTGTCGCGACCAATCGAGTCGCCCTGTCCGTGAAAAGATGGCCATGGCCCGTAACGGGCGCTCTAGGCCGCCATACCCCGGCGGCGGGCAACTAAGATTCACGGTGCACTCCAGGTTCGATCACTCAAATTGGTCCTGGAGCCTGCGGGAAGGCTCCAGGACCAACCGGGTCGAACTTGAGTGCCTCAGTTGAAGTGCACGTCCCGTGCCAGCGGTCCGGAGGATTTTGCCTCACGGCGCAAGTGTCTACCTCGCAATGAATTATCGCTCCGTGTCAACTTTTGAAGTGGGCCCGCGCGTTTGTAACTCTTACATTCCCCGCCTGACTATCAGGTGCGGTATGATTGACGACGGCTTGCACAGGCGACGCCGCGTTCCGCATTCCCAGTTTCGACTTTAGCGACCTGCCATGTCCCGTATCCGCACGATCGCCATTCTGCCGGCCATGTTTACGTTGGCGAACCTGTTCTGCGGGTTCTTCAGCATCGTGGCGGCTTCCCGCATCGATAAGCCGCTTTCGGCCGAAGTGTCCCGGACGCAGGCCATCGGGAGCCGCGTGCCGACGCGAATTGTCGAGGCCTTCGACGTCAACGACCCGACGCACAACATCATTCTGTGCGGCTCGCTGATTTTTTTGGCGATGGTGTTTGACGCCCTGGACGGGCATGTCGCGCGGCTGTCGCGGACGTCGAGCGACTTCGGGGCGCAGTTGGATAGTCTCTGCGACGTGGTCACATTCGGCGCAGCGCCGGCGTTTTTGCTGGTGAAGATGTGTCCGTCGGTCGCCTGGTGGAGTCCGCACATCGTGTGGCTGATCCCAGCGCTGTTCGTCGCCTGCGCGGCGATGCGCTTGGCACGGTTCAACGTCGAAACCGGGGATGACGACGATCACATGAATTTCAGCGGTCTGCCGTCGCCAGCCGCCGCGGCGGTAGTCGCCAGCTCGGCGCTATTGTTTTACAGCCTGCGTAACGACACCATCGCGCTGGCCAATATTCAGCAGATCGATCAGTACTTGCAGGGCGGACTGATGATTTTTTCCGCCCTGGTGGCTTTGCTGATGGTGTCGCGTATTCCCTACCCGCACGTCGTCAACCAGATGCTGCACGGGCGGCGCAGTTTCGGTCACCTGGTCGGCCTGCTGTTCGCCGTGGTGGCCGTGTTGGTGGTGCCGTTTTACACCCTGCCGGTCGTGGCCTACGCCTTTGCGATCTCCGGCCCCGCCAAGTTTTTCTGGCAATGGGCCGTGCGGCGTCAGCACCGCGAAGAGTCGTGGTTCTAACCGGCGCCGCCGCAAATCCAGTTGTGGCGCGGTCTCCCTCCGTTGTGGCACGGTCTCCCGACCGTGCCACCGGTCCGACCGAAGGTCTCCATTCGTGGCAAGTCCGCGCCGCGGCACGATCGGGAGACCGTGCCACAACCTAGGATCGGCGCTGGGCGGGACATCGGCCCCGTTTTCAAGCCCGGATGGCATGGGCTATCATCAGAGGCCCAATCGCGCAACACCATATTCATCGGGGGGCGAACGCGTTCGTCCATCGCCAATGCTCGCCAAAGAGATCAAGCCGGGGCTCGTCATGAACTACGAGGGCGCCCCCTGCATCATTGAAACGCTGACGGTGCAGTCTCCTTCGGCCCGCGGCGGCGCGACGTATTACAAGTTCCGCGCGCGCAACTTGATCACACGGCAAAAGGTCGACATCACGCTCAAAGGCGGCGATTCGCTCGAAGAGGCGGATTTCGAGAAACGTCCGATCAAGCTGATGTACAGCGACGGGACGCATGTGCATTTCCTCGATCAAGAGGACTACAACCAATACGCGCTGCCGGTCGAGGACGTCACAGAAGAACTGAAGTACCTCACCGACGACTTGGAAGGCGTGCAGGCGATGATTTACAACGACGAATGCGTCGGCATTCAATTGCCGACGGCCGTCGAACTGAAAATCACGCAATGCGACCCGGCCGTTCGCGGCAACTCCGCCACCAGCCGCACCAAGCTCGCCGTACTCCAAACCGGCGCGGAAATCCAGGTGCCGGAATACATCGCCGAAGGCACGATGGTGAAGGTGGATACGAGGACAGGGGATTTTCTTTCTCGCGCTTGAGTGGCGCGGGAATGACGAATTTCGAAATCCGAATGTCGAATGAATGACGAATGACTGAATGTCGAAGTGGGCCGAGTTGAGCGCCAAGCTCGTCGCTCCGCTACTTTACTCCTTTACTCCTCCCCCTCCTCCACTCGAGTCCCCCATGCCGCTGCTGGTCGTCGGTTCCATCGCTTTGGACGATATCGAAACTCCTACCGAGACGCGGAAGGATCAGCTGGGCGGCTCGTGCGTGTTTTTTTCGTACGCGGCGAGTTATTTCTCGCAGGTGCAGATGGTGGGCGTCGTGGGGGACGATTGGCCGGACGCACATACGCAGTTGCTGGAGACGCGACGAATCGATACCGCGGGCTTGCAGAAGATTCCCGGCGGCAAGACGTTCCGCTGGAAAGCGCGCTATCAACCCAACATGAACGACCGCGAGACGTTGGAAGTGCATCTCAACGTCCTGGAGCACTTTAATCCAGTGCTGCCGGCGTCGTTTCAGGAAGCCAAGTTCGTCTTCCTCGGCAATGCCTCGCCGGTGTTGCAACTTCGGGTGCTGGAGCAAGCCAAGTCCGCGAAGTTAGTGGTCGCCGACACGATGGACTTGTGGATCAACATTCAGAATGATGAATTGAAGGCGCTTCTAAAGCGACTGGGCGGCCTCGTGCTGAACGACAGCGAGGCGCGCTTGTTGGCGGACGACGACAACCTGGTCCGCGCCGGTAAGAAGGTGCTGGACATGGGTCCGAAGTTCGTCGTGATCAAGAAGGGCGAACATGGCGCCATGTTCTTCAGCGAACATGAGACCTACGTAATGCCGGCCTTTCCGATCACCGACGTGGTCGACCCGACTGGCGCCGGTGATAGCTTCGCCGGTGGCATGATGGGTTACCTGGCCGAACAGGACGACTTCTCGCCGACATCGCTCAAACGAGCCATGGCGCACGGCACGGTTGTCGCCAGTTTCACCGTTGAAGACTTCAGTCTCGAAGGCCTGAAACGCATTGATCGCGAACGGCTCGACGCTCGCGTGACCGACTATCGCCGGATGTTGAGCTTCTAAAGTCGTCCGCAGCCACAGTCTCCTTTCGCTCCGCGAAAGGCCAACCTTTCGCGGAGCGAAAGGAGACTGTGGGCCTTCGCCCGGAATAAAATGAAACCCGTTCGCACGTTTGTCGCCGTGGAATTGACGCCGGAGATTCGCGGGCGCGCGCATCAATTGATCTCGGTGTTACGGCGCGTCGTAGCGGACGTGCGGTGGTCGCCGCCGGAGAATATGCATCTCACGCTTAAGTTCCTCGGCGATATCGAGGTCCTGGAGATTCCCCGCATTTGCCAGGCGGTGAGCCAGGCCGTGGCGGACCTTTCTCCGTTCGGCATCGAAGTCCAGGGCGCCGGCGCATTCCCCGACGCGGAGCGGCCGCGCACGGTGTGGCTCGGCGTGGGCGAGGGAACCGATGCACTGACCGAAGTGCATGAACGCCTGGAAGCGGCCCTCGCTCCATTGGGTTTTCGTGAGGAAGGCCGGCGCTTTCGCCCGCATCTCACGTTGGGGCGCGTGCGGGACAGCGAGGCCGGGTCGCGATTTGCGCAAACGCTCGCGGAGCATGCTGAGTTTTTCGCCGGGGAGATGATCGTCGGAGAAGTGACGATCTTTTCCAGCGAACTCTCGCGCTCCGGGTCCAAGTACGAAGTGCTGGGCCACGCCGATTTCGGCGGGGAGTGAGGCGACGCATCCTTGCTGATTGAATTCCCGGCTGCTTCCGGCGAGAATTGAGGAGGTCGCGGAACCCTCCTTCTCGTCGCGCGGTGAACTCATGGCGGAACGACTTTTTCCTTGCGGGTCCACGCGGCGCGAGTTTGTCTGGGAGATGGGGGCGGGTTTCGCCGGATTGGCGCTGACCTCGTTGTTGGATGGCGACGGATTCTTCACCCGGCATGCCGCCGCGGAAACGTCGATCAAGACCGCGTCACCGCTCGCGCCTCGCGCGCCGCACTTCGCCACGAAGGCGAAATCGTGCATCTTTCTGATGATGAACGGCGCGCCGAGCCAGGTCGATACCTTCGACTACAAGCCGGTGCTGGAACAATACGCGGGGCAGCCGTTGCCGGAAGGGAAGAAGTTCACCAACTCAGGCGGGCGCAAGGTTGGCTTTTTGACGCCGTCGTTCCGCCCGTTTCGTCCCGGCGGCGAAAGCGGGTTGTTGATCTCCGACTTTTTCTCGAAAGTGCGTGAACACGCCGACAAGTTGGCGGTGATCAACTCTTGTTACACCGACAGCCATGCGCACGGGTCGGCACTCGTGGCGATGAACACGGGGAAAACGTTCATCGGTCGGCCGTCGCTGGGAGCGTGGTCGGTGTATGGGTTGGGGACCGAGAATCAAAACCTCCCTGGCTATGTGGTCATTCTCGACAAACGCGGCGGGCCGATCAGCGGGCAACCGAATTGGTCGGCGGGCTTCATGCCGGCTTCGTACCAAGGCACGCTGTTCCGACCGGTCGGCGATCCGATATTGAACCTCCGCGGGCCGGAGTCCATTTCCCGCGAGGCGCAACGAGCACAGCTCAATTTGATGGCGCAGCTCAACGCCGAGCATCTCGCCGCGCGGCCTGGCGGCGATGAACTCGCGGCGCGGATCAATTCGTACGAGCTGGCGTTCCGCATGCAATCGGAAACTCCGGAGGCGGTCGATCTCGGCCAGGAAACGCAGACGACGCTCGACATGTACGGCGTCGGCAAGTCGCCGACCGACGAGTTCGGCCGCAACTGCCTCGTCGCCCGCCGGCTTGTGGAACGCGGCGTGCGCTTCGTGCAACTGTATTCCGGTGGCGGACACTTGGAAGAAACCTGGGACGCGCACGAAAGCATCGAGAAGAACCACGGCCAGCATGCCGCGGAAGTCGATCAACCGATCGCCGCGCTGCTGATGGACTTGAAGCAGCGCGGCCTGTTGGAATCGACGCTGATTCTCTGGGGCGGCGAGTTCGGCCGCATGCCGTTCAGCGAAGGGCAAGGCGCCCCGGGGCGGAATCACAATCCGTACGGTTTCTCGATGTGGCTAGCCGGCGCGGGCGTGCGCGGCGGCACGAAATACGGCGAAACCGATGAATTCGGTTTCGAGGCCGTAAAAGACAAAGTCCATCTCACCGACCTTCACGCCACGATCCTGCACCTGATGGGCATGGACCACGAACGGCTCACCTATTTCCATGAAGGCCGCGATCACCGGCTTACGGATGTCAGCGGCAACGTGGTGAAGGCCATCCTCACGTGACGGGAATCGGACATACTAGGCTCTGTTGACGATTAAATCCGCTTTAGGCGGATGAATCCGAGGGCCAGTTGGATGATTGCCAGAAATGTTTGTTTCAGTTTTTCGTAGCGAGT
>JAWXBP010000103.1 GCA_034440135.1 Planctomycetia bacterium | reverse complement strand
GACCATTGGCATACGCGGATTTGCATCGCGGCCCTGCGCGCGGGGAAGGACGTGTATTGCGAGAAGCCGCTGACGCTGACGATCGCCGAGGGGCAGCAGTTGGTGAAAGTCGTGCAGGAGACGGGGCGGGTGTTGCAGGTGGGGACGCAGCAGCGCAACCAGACGGATTTGTTCGGGCGGGCCGTGGCGACGATTCGCGCCGGGCAACTCGGCAAGCTCAAGAAAGTGACCGTCGGGCTGCCGCTGTCGACGGATGAGGGCGGGCCGTTCGAGAAGCAGCCGGTGCCGGACGGGCTCGATTGGGACATGTGGCTCGGTCAGGCGCCGGTGGCCGATTACTGTCAGCAGCGTTGTCACTTCCAGTTTCGCTGGTGGTACGAGTACTCGGGCGGCATCGCGACCGACTGGGGGGCGCATCATATGGACATCGCCCAATGGGGCATGGATGTGTCGGAGTCCGGCCCGATGACGATCGACTCGACGGCGACCAAGATGCCGAACATTCCTGGCGGCTACAACACGCCGAAGCAGATGCGTTGCACCTATCTGTATCCCGGCGACGTGGAAGTGTTCATGACGACGGAGACGGGAGACGAGGGGGTGTTGTTCGAGGGGGAGGAAGGCCGGATGTATGTGAACCGCGGCCGGATCACGGGCAAGCCGATCGAGGATCAGGACAACGACCAGGCCGTGCGCGACAAGGTGCAGAAGGTTTTGGCCGACGAGGTGTACCGCGGCCGCAAGGTCGGCGATCACATGGCGGATTTCTTCAACGCCGTGGCGGATCGCTCAAAGCCGATGTCGGACGTGGTGAGCCAGCACCGCTCGGTGAGCGCCTGCCATTTGGCAAATATCTCGGCGCGGCTGCAACGCAAGTTGACTTGGGACGCGGCGAAGGAGCAATTTGTCGGCGACGACGAGGCGAATTCGATGTTGTCGCGGACGCAGCGTTCGCCGTATGAGGTGGGGGCGTAGGGGAGGGCGTTGAGGGCAATAGGTTGTTGTGGCACGGTCTCCGGACCGTGCCACGGCGGATGTGGCGTCGCGCTGGATGGGAGACCTTCGGTCGGGGCGGTGGCACGGTCGGGAGACCGTGCCACAACCAGTTTCCGTGCCACAACCAGTTTCCGTGCCACAACAACGAAGACCGTGCCACAACTGTGCATGGGTAGTTGGAATTCGGAACGCGGAACTGTGGCGATGGCTGCGGTTCCGCGTTTTGTTTTGCTGGCTGCGACGCCATTAGATTAACCGACGGGCGGAGCAATCGAATCAATAACGACATATGCTGGGGCGCTATGTCCATTCTCCTCTGGCCAATCGCAACCGTGTTGGTGACGCCGGGCGTGGCGCTGATAGTCGCCCGGCGATACTGTGAACCGCGCTATGACAAGGCGGTGTTGCGGACGCTCTTTCTGGTGTGTGCGGCGAGCTGGGCATTCGGCGGCGTTGCGCTTACTTGGCTCTGGGCGCTTTTTTCCATGGGTTCCGGCGCACGCGGCCCTGGCGATAACTTCGGACCCACGATCATCATCGTTGCCTTTGCCGCGACATCGTTTGGACTACCGGCGATTCCTCTGACCGTTGTGTCGATGATCGAGTATGGCAAGCGACGAAGCACCGAGCGCGTCATGTTGATTCCGTTCGCGATGCTGGCGGTTTGTGTTGTGGCCGCAATGCTGCTCATGATCTGGCACCAAGTCTTTGGGAAATAGGAATGTCGCAGTTTCGCGTGGGAAGCGCGCCGCTTGCTGGCGTCGGCCGCCCCGTTGGGGCTACGGGGTGGTGTTTTGCGATCGTTCCAGGGGTTCGCTTCGCTCACCCCTGGCTACTGACGGTCGCCCCGTTGGGGCATTGGATACACGGGCGGTTAGGACTTGATGTTCCACGAGTGGCGTTCGTTGTTGGGGTTGAAGGCATGAGGACCCAGGGAAGGCTGTACTTGGACGTCCTGTGAATGGCGATTGTGGACAGCCTTCCCTGGGCTTATTGGGTGTGTTGCTTGGCTATTCGACCTCGCTCCCGCCGCTTGACACCTGGGGGCGACCGAATATCATAACCCTGCACGAGTTGCATCGATTTTCTCGCCTCGCTGTTGGGGGCGTTCGGCGTTTTTTGGGGAGTTTTTCCCCGTTTGGGAGTTCCGTCGCATGGCCGCCAATCGTCGTTTGGAAGTGTCCGAGGTCGGGGACGTGACCGTGGTGCGGTTCGCCGATCGCAAGATTCTGGACGAAGCGAGCATCCAGGAGCTGGGGGCGGAGCTGTTCCGGCTGGTCGAAGAGGACCACCGCAAGAAGATTCTGCTCAATTTCACCAACGTCGATTTCCTCAGCAGTGCCGCGCTCGGCAAGCTGATTACGCTGGATAAGAAGGTCAAGGCCGACAGCGGCAAGCTGAAGCTCAGCAATATCCGCCCGGAGATCTACGACGTCTTCGCGATCACGAAACTGAACCGGCTGCTGGACATCAAAGACGACGAAGCCGCTGCGCTGGCCGCGTTCTAGTGCTGGTTCACCACGGAGAACACGGAGGGGGTCTGGTCCGTTTTGAACCGCGGAGAGGGTCGGAGAGGTTGGGTTGGTGATTGGTGTAAGGAAGCTGGTCGGCCACCGAATCTTTGAATAGGTAGTCGCGCGGGCATTCATTCGACATTCGGGCTTCGACATTCATTCGTCATTCGGATTTCGTCCTTCGACATTCGCCACAAGAGTGGTTTCTTAGCACACCGCCAGTCAGCCTATTTAACGCCCATGTCAGACGCCGACTGGACTTGGCAGACGGATCAGTCGTTTCCCAGTGAAACGGGCGCTGGTCGGCTAGTCCTGGAGGAAGTTCTCGATCAGCTTGAGCGGCACTCCTGGTTCGAGCAGGACATCTTCGGCGTCCGGCTGGCGATGGAAGAGGCGATCGTCAACGCCATCAAGCACGGCAATCGCCACGACGCGGACAAGAACGTCCGCGTGCATTGCCGGCTGTCGCCCACGCGGTTCTGGATTCAGATCACCGACGAAGGGCCCGGCTTTCGGCCCGACGACGTGCCGGACTGCACCGCGGAAGAATACATCGAGCGCGATTGTGGGCGTGGGATCATGTTGATGCGTTGCTTCATGACGCACGTGGAGTACAGCGCGTCGGGGAATACCGTGGTGATGGAGAAGCACCGCGGGGCGGGGGAATGACGAAGTTCGAAGTCTGAATGTCGAATCAAAATTGAATGACGGAATGAGCTGGCGGCGATTTCTTCTGTCAGGCAATTTGCTGGCGACCATTTGGGATGTGGCGGTAATGGTTGCCTTGGCTTGGTTTTTCTTCTTTGACCAGGGTGCCTGACCTACGGCGTGAGTAAGTAACAGACGTCTGTGACGATCTTGGATGGGTCGCTGTTCCATTCGTCTTGCCAGTGGCCGTAGATTTCCCAGTTTGGGCCGGCTGGGGTGCGGGCGTTTTGTTTGCACCAGTTTTGGATGGCTTCGTGCGCGAGGTGCAATTGGCCGTAGGGTCCGACGTGCGTTGTCGTGGCGACGGGGCCGGATGGCGTGGATGAGCTGATGACTTCGCCGTGGCCGGCGAAGGGGGATGCGAGTTCGACGCCGACTTCGAGATTGATCGCGTCGTCGAGGTAGACGGCGACGTGCCGGCCGGCGCCGGGGATATTTTGGGAGCGCACGACATTCCAGACGGCGCCACAGGCTTCGGGGACGATTTTGGGGAGTTGCTGTTGGCTGGCGCGGCGACGGACTACGGCTAGCGGGATGCTGGGGTGTTGTTCGAGGCGGACTTCTTGGGGCATGTGGATGCCTCCGTCGGTTGCCGGGAAGGGAGACCTTCGGTCGGGGCGGTAGCACGGTCGGGAGACCGTGCTACAACTGCGCTTGTGGTTGCTCGCCGGATACCGAACGATGCGCGTAGGCCATGCAGGCCTGGATGTCGGCCCGCTCCAGGAACGAGTATTCCGCCAGAATCTTTTCCGGCGAATCGCCAGCGGCGAGCATGCCGAGCACATGTTCGACCGACATGCGCAGGCCGCGAATGATGGGTTCGCCGCCGAAAATCGCGGGATCGACTGTGATGCGGTCGAGGACTTCTGCTTTGGACATGGTCAGGCTCTTCAAATCGGCTTGGCGATATGCTTCCCCAGGCAATTCTATCCCATGCCTTTGGCCCGGCCTACGCGAAATTTTCCGGGCGGAGCCAGTAGGCGAATTCTGGGGCGGTGAAGGCTTGGCGCGCGGCTTCGCGTTCGGGGTTGAGGATCATGGGGCGGCGCGGGCCGGGGATGAAGAGGACGTCGTAGAGCTCGTGGCAGCCGGAGGTGAAATCGACAGCGCCGATTTCCTGGCCGGTGTTTAGATCGATGATCACGATGGCGCAGCGCAGTTCCGGAAAGCGACTCTGTACCGGCAATCCGCCGAAGATGTGTTTTTCGCGGATGCGGCAGAGGCCGACTAAGGCGTAGTCGCCAGCGAAGGCCAGGCCGCGGGCATAACCAGCGAGTGCGCAGACGACTTCGCGCTTGCCCGTGGCAGGATCAACGCGGCAGAGTTCGCCGGCGCCGCTGTTGAGCACCCAGAGCGTGTCGCGATACCAGCGCGGCGAGTGCGGCATGGATAAACCGCGCGCGGCGATTTCTCCACTCGCGACGTCGATGATTATGCCGCCGTCGGACTTACTCGCGCGCCAACCGCCGGGTTCGTCGCCGATGCCGAGCGCCGTGACGTACGCGGGCCGTCCATCGCGCATGGCGAGTCCGTTCAAGTGGCAGCGATCTTCGGGTACCAAAGTTGTGACGAACGGCGGTTGCCAGCGCGGGACGAAGCTGTGATCTTCGCTGAGCTGAGCTAAGCAAGAAAAGCGCGTGTTGACGAGCCAGAGTCCGTCGTCGCCAAAGGCCAGGTCGTGGGCGTTGACGTCACCGGTGAAGTAGGCGACGCGCGGCAAATACAGCGCGTCGTAACGGCCCGGCTGCTCGGGCAAGTAGTGCGGCGCGAGCGATGGCGCGTCGGCCAGTCGCAAGATGTGATGTCGCGTCGCTATGGCCAGGCGGCCCGACTCGCAGGCCATGCCGAGCGGCTTGTCGAACTCGCGCATGATGAGGGTGACTTGCCGCCCGTCCCAGCCGAACATGCCGACCTTGCCGGCCTGATAGGTGCTGACCGCCACGACGCCGCCGCACTGCTCCATCCAGGCGGCGAAGCCGGGGGTGATGGAGCAATCGATACGGGCGCTGGGTTCCATAGAAGTAGGTGGAGTAGTAAGTAGGTGGAGTAGGTGGAGTAGTAAGTAGGTGGAGTAGATCTTAGAGGAGATCTGCTTCACCTACGATCTGCTTCACCTACTTACTACTTCACCTACTTCCCCCAAGCACTACAGTTTGGCGAAGTATTCGTCGCTGGCTGTGATGCCGGCGAGGACGCGGGGTTCGTAGGTGCCGCGGTTGAGGGCGCTGGATTGGAACTCGTTGCCGGCGTTGTCGGCGGCGCGGCCCAGGTACTTGGTGTAGTACGTGGCGGAGAGCCGGCGATCGGCTTCGATGCTTTTCAGCACTTCGCTGGCGACAAAGGATCGACTGCCGCCGCTGGACAGCACGCCGACGTAGATCTCGCGGCCTGTCGCGTCCGCCGTGCGGTTCAGCACCGCCTGGTAGAGGGCGTTGACGAAACCTTCGTTGGTGCCGCCGCCGCGACGGGTGAAGAACTCGTCCGATCCCAAGATCGAGGCGCGGACGTCGTCGATCGATTTGCCGCGGGCGAGGAGCTGCGTATGCACATCCAAGCCCGCCGCGTCGACGGCGCGACCGAGCAGTTCCTGATACAGGTCGCTGACCAGTTTGTTGCGGTATTCCGGGCTGTGCTGAATCATAAAAGACACGTCGCCGCGGGAACGGCCGCTTTGGATCAGGTCGACGTAGAAGCCGAGACCTTGCGATTCCGCAGCGCGGCCGAGCAGGTCTTCGTAGAGATTGTTGACGAAGCGCTGGTTGGCGTCACCGTCGTCGTCGGAAATGTTGACCGCGGCGGTGGATTGCGCGCCGAGGGTGACGCCGCCCGTTGGCGACGAGAGCGTCAGGTTGATCGACTCCACACCTTCCAGCGCGGCGTCGTTCAGAATGGGGATGGTGAACGTTTTGCTCGTTTCGCCGGCCAGGAAGGTCAGCGTACCGGAGGCCGTGGTGTAATCCGAACCGGCGCTGGCGCTACCGTTCGACGTGGTGTAGTTGACCGTCGCGTTGGCGGCCGTCCCGCCGGTGCGAGTGACGGTGATCGTCACCGAGCCGCCGTTTTCGTTGACCGTGAAGATCGGGTTGCTGAACTGCACCGTGCCGGCGGTGTCGTTGTCGGTAATGGTGCCGGTGGCCGTGCCGTCTGCCAGCGTGGCGCCGCTGGGGGAAGTCAGATTGACGGTGAACGTCTCGTTGGCTTCGTCTAACGAATCGCCGGCGATTGTGACGGTAATCGTCTTTGATGTTTCGCCTGGGGCGAAGGTCAATGTGCCAGTGGCCGAGGTGTAGTCGCCGGGCTGCGTGGCGGTGCCGTCGGCGGTGGCGAAGTTCACGGTAACCGGGTTGCCGCTGGGACCGGAGAGCGTCACGGTGAAGCTGACGGTCGTGGTTCCGCTATCGCCTTCCGTGACGGTCGCGTCGCCGATGGAGATTGTCACCGCGCTGTCGTCGTCGGTGATCGTGCCGGTGGCGGTGGCGTCGGCGAAGGTGGCGTTCGTGGGATTCGTGAGCGTGACGGTGAAGGTTTCGTTTGATTCGACGGTCGTATCGCCGTTGATCGTCACGGTGAAGGTCATGGACGTCTGACCCGCCGGGATGGTGACCTGGCCGTTGGCGGCGACGAAGTCGGTACCGGAGGTCGCTGTGCCGCCGGTGGTGGCGTAATTGACCGTGACGGGCAATCCGCTGGCCGCGGAGAGCGTGACGGTGAAAGTGAGCGTCTTGGTCCCCGTGTTGCCTTCGGCGACGAATTGATCGGCGATGGAGATGGTCGGCGGAGCGTCGTCGTCGGTGATCGAGCCGGCGCCGGTGTCGTCTTGTAATGTCGCGTTGGACGAGACGCCCGTCAGGACGACGGAGAAGGACTCGTTGGCTTCGTCGAGCGTATCGCCATTAATGGTGACGGTGATGGTCTTCGAGGTTTCCCCCGGCTGGAAAGTCAGCATGCCGGTGTTGGCGACGAAGTCCGTTCCGGCGATGGCCGTGCCGGCGGCGGTGGCGAAGTTAACCGTGACGTTCTGTGCGGCGGCAGCCGACAAGGTGACGGTGAAGGTGGCGGTCGTCGTGCCGGTGTTGCCTTCGTTGACGGTGGCGTCGGTGATCGACATGTTCACCGCGCCGTCGTCGTTGGTGATCGTGCCGATCGCGACGTTCTTGTCGAGCGAAACGCCGGTTGACGGGTTCGACAAGGTGACGGTGAACGTCTCGTGCGGCTCGACGGCGGTGTCGCCGGCGATGGGGACGGAGATGGTTTTCGTGGTTTCGCCTGCTGCGAAGGTCAGCGTGCCGTTCGTGGTTGTGTAGTCGGTTCCGGCCGTGGCGGCGCCGTTGGCGGTAGCGAAATTGACCGTGACTGGCTGGGTGCTGGCTTGGGAGAGCGTCACGGTGAACACGAGATTCTGCGTGCCGGTGTTGCCTTCGACGATGCTCTTGTCGCCGATCGAAAGCGTTGGGCCCGAGGCGGCGGGATCGTCGTCGTTAATGGTGCCTGTGGCGACGCCGTCGGTGAGCGAGGCGTTGGTCGGCGCACCTAAACTGACGGTGAACGTCTCGGTCGGCTCGTCGATGGTATCGCCGATGACTTTGACGGTGATGTTCATCGACGTTACGCCCGGCTCGAAGGTGAGCGTGCCGGTTTGGTCCTGGAAGTCGCTGCCGAGCGTGGCGTTGACGCCGGCGAGCGAGAACGGCACGGTGATTGTCCGGTCGCTCGCGGCGGACAGCGTGACCGTGAATACGAGATCGACTGTTCCGCTGTTGCCTTCGGTGGCCGCGGCAGGCGGATCAGCGATTGCAACCAGCGGCGCCGCGTCGTCGTCGTTGATCGTGCCCGTGCCTGTGGCGTCGGCGAGCGTGATGCCGGTGGACGGGCTGGACAGCGTGACGGTGAGCGTTTCGTCGTCTTCATCGCGCACGTCGCTGGCGATGATGATGGTGATCGTTCGCTGCGTTTGTCCCGCGGTGAATGTCAGCGTGCCGGTTTGCGTGGCGTAGTCGCCTGGCGCAATTGCCGTGCCGTTGGAGGTGGCGAAGTTGACCGTGACGTCTTGCGACTGAGCGGCAGACAACGTCACCGTGAAGGTCATTTCGACGGTGCCGGTATTGGTTTCATTGACGGAGACGTCGTTGATGGACAGCGTGGGGGTGACGGTGTCGTCGTCATCGATCGTGCCTTGCGCCTGGTTGTCCGGAGTAGTGGCGTTGGCGGCTCCGGTGAGGTTCAACAGCAGGGTTTCGTCGGTCTCGGGCGTCGTATCACCGGTGACTTGGACTGTGACGGTCTGGGACGTCTCGCCAGGGGCGAAGGTGACGGTTCCGGTGGCGGCTGTGAAGTCGGTTCCGGACGTGGCCGTGCCATTGGCGGTAGCGTAGTTGACGGTGACCGTCTGGCCGCTGGCGGCCGAGAGCGTGAACGTAAACAAGAGGTTCGTCGTGCCGGTGTTGCCTTCGACAACCATGACGTCAGCAACGGAGATGGTCGGCGCTTCGTCGTTGTCGGTGATCGTACCGGCGCCGGAATTGTCTTGGATGGTTACGCCGGTCGAGGGATTCGAGAGCGTGACGGTGAGGTTTTCGTCGAGTTCGTCCAGCAAGTCGCCGAGCACCTTGACGGTGATTTGCGCGGTCGTCTGGCCGGCAAGAATCGTGACCGTGCCGGTTTGGGCGGTGAAGTCCGTGCCGGCGAGGGCCGTGCCGGCCACGGTGGCGAAATCGACCGTGGCGTCGGCGGAGAGGGCTTGCGACAGGGTGACGATGAAGACCAGGTCGACTTCGCCGGCGTTGCCTTCGACGATGGTGGCGTCGCCGATGGAGATCGTCGCGCCGTCGTCGTTGGTGATTTGGCCTTCGGCGACGGCGTTGCCCAGGGTAGCGCCGGACGGGGAAGCGAGCAACACCAGGAAAAGTTCATTCGGCTCGACGATCGTATCGCCGTTGACGACGATGTCGATGGTTTTGCTGTTTTCGCCCGGGGCGAACGTGACCGTACCGGATTTCGCGACATAGTCGACACCGGATTCGGCCGCGGCATTCGAGGTGCTGTAGTTGACCGTGACTTCGCTCTCACTTGGATTCGAAAGGGAGACCGTGAAGGTAAGGTTGGTCGTGCCTGAGTCGCCCTCGTTGGCGGCTGCGTGGGCGATCGAGACCGTCGGGATCGGATCGTCGTTGGTGATGGTGGCGACCGCCTGATTATCATCGATGTCACCGGCGACCGCGTTGCTCAAGATGACAAGGAACGCTTCGTCGTTTTCGTGTTTCGCATCGCCGTTAACGATGACTTGGAAGGTCTGCGTCGTGGCGCCGACCGCGAAAGTGACCGTGTCATTGGCGGCGACGTAATCCTCGCCAGCCGTCGCGCTGGCATTGGCCGTGGCAAAATTGACGGCCACTGCTTGCAAGCTGGCAAAGCCGAGCGTGACCGTGAACGTGACGATCGTGTCGCCGGAATCGCCTTCGTCGGCGGTGATGTCCGCAATCGTAATCTTCGGCAGGCCGTCGACCGTGGTGCCGGTGACGGTGATCGTGACTGTACCGGTGGCTTCGCCGCCGTCGCCGTCGAGGAGTTTGTAGGTGAAGGTGTCGTCCGCGGTTTGGCCGATGCCGAGGGTTCTTAGCGTCGTGGAGGAACGCGGGTCGTAGGTGTAGCTGCCGTCGGCGTTGATGGTGACGGCGGCGCCGAGCGTGCTGGTCAGCGTGGCGGCTTCGATGGTGAGCGTCGTGCCTGTGTCGACGTCGGTGTCGTTGGCCAAGAGGCCGGTGGCGGCGGGGACGGTAAGCAGAACGTCTTCGTCCACGACATCGTCGTCGGCGGCCGCGACTGGGGCGTCGTTGACGCCTGTGACGGTGATCGTGACCGTGGCGTTGACCGTGCCGCCGTGGCCGTCTTCGACGGTGTAGGTGAATTCATCTTCGACGGTATCACCGGTGGCCAAGGCTTGCAGCGCGGCGACGTTGCGGGGGTCGTAAGTGAAGCTGCCGTCTTGATTGACGGTCACCACGGCGCCGCTGGTGGACGTCGTCGGGGCGAGGATCGTGAGCGTGTCGGCCGTATCGGGATCGTCGTCGTTGGCCAGGATGCCGGGGGCGTCGACTGTCAGGACTGCGTCTTCGTTGGCGGCGTACGTATCGTCGCCGGCCGTGGGAGCGTCATTGACGCCGGTCACGGTGATCGTCACGGTTCCCGAGGAGGTTGCGCCGAGGTTGTCGCGCACCTGGTAGGTGAACGTATCGTCGATCGTGGCGCCAGCGGCGAGGGCCTGCAAGGCGGCGGCGGCGGTGGGATCGTAGGAGTAGCTGCCGTCGGCATTGATGGTGACGGCGGCGCCTTGCGTGCTCGTGACCGTGGCGGCTACGGCCGTCAGCGGCACGTGATTGTCCGGGTCGGTGTCGTTGGCGATCAACAACGGGTTGGTAACGGTGAGGACCGCGTCTTCCGTCGTAGCGCCGGTATCGGCGACGGCGGTGGGCGCTTGATTGTCGTCGTCGTCGATCGTGCCGAGAGACGAACCGGTCGCGCTGGTGGTGTTGACGGCGTCGGTGATGTTGATCGAGAACGTTTCGTCACCTTCGGCCAAAGTGTCGCCAATGATCTGGACCGTGAAGGTCTGGGTGAGCGTGCCCGGGGTGAATGTGAGCGTGCCGTTGGCGGCGGTGTAGTCGACACCGGCCGTGGCCGTGGCGTCGGCCGTGGCGTAGTTCATCGTGATTGTCTGCAGGCTGGCGAAATCCAGCGTGACGGTGAACTCCATGGCCACCTGGCCAGCGTTGCCTTCGACGATGGTCGGGGCCGAGGTGGTGAAGGTCGGCGCGGTGGTGTCGGCGGCGAGGCCCGTCACGGTGACGGTGACCGTGCCCACGTCCTCCGCGCCGGCGGCGTCGCGAATCGTGTACTGGAAGGTGTCGTCGATGGTCTCGCCGTCTTTCAACGTGCGGAGCGTGAGGGCGAGCGTTGGATCGTAGTCGTAGCTGCCATCCTCGTGCATGGTCACGGTGGCGCCGCGCGTCGACGTGAACGTGCCCTGCACCGCGATGCGCGTGTCAGTCGTGTCCGCGTCGTTGTCGTTGTTCAACACGCTGTTGACGAGCGAGACCGCGAGCAATTGGTCTTCGAAGGCGTCCGCCGTGTCGTCGGTGGCAACGGGGGCGTCGTTCGCGCCTTGGAGGTTGAAGGTGATGGTCGCGGTCGCAAGGAGTCCGGCGGCGTCTTTGATCGAAAACGCGAAGGTGTCTTCGAGCGTTTCGCCGGCTTGCAACGCCTGGATCTGGGGCGAAGTGGTGGGATCGTAGAAGTAGCTGCCGTTCTCGAGGATGCTCATGGTGGCGCCCATCGGCGTGGTGAGCGCCGCAACGAGGACGGCGGTCACGGTGTCGCCCGTGTCCGGGTCGCTGGAGGTCGCCAACAGCGCGCCAGCCGTGCCCGGCAGAATTGCGTCCTCGCCGGCATCGACCGTTACCAAGCCTGGAATGGGCGGATCGTTAACGCCGGTGACGGTGACGCGCACGGTGGCCGTGGCTTGCGCGCCGGCCAGATCGCGTACCGTGTAGGTGAACGAGTCCTCGACGATGGCGCCGGCTGGGAGTGCGCTTAACTCGACGGCGCCGCGTCCGTCGTAGGAGTAGCTGCCGTCGGCGTTGATCATCACCGCCGCGCCACGGACGCTCGTGATCGTGGCCGCGACGGCCGCGAGCGTATCGCCGACGTCGGCATCGGTGTCGTTGGTCAGGACGCCGGCGGCCGGCACTTCGAGTAGGACGTTTGCCGTGGCAGTGGCGACGTCGTCGACACCGACCGGGGCGTGATTCGTCGCGGAAACGGTGATCGTCACGGTGGCCGTATCGGTGCCGCCTTGGCCGTCGCTGATCGTGTAGGTGAAGGTGTCGGTCGCGGTCTGGCCGAACGACAGCGCCTGGAAGGCCGCGACGCCGGTCGGATCGTAGGAGATGCTGCCATCGCCGTTGAGGGTGATCACGGCGCCTGCGAGGCTGGTCGCTGCCGCGGAGGCGATCGTCAGGACGTCTTGCTGGTCGATTTCCGTATCGTTGTTCGTGAGTTCCGTGAACGTGATTTGCAACACTTCGTTGGCGGGCGTGGCGAAGGCGTCGTCGCCGGCCACGGGGTCGTCGTTGAGGCCGATGACCTTCAGCATCACCGTCCCCGTGGTCATGCCGCCTTGGCCATCGCTGACGGTGTACTCGAAGGTGTCGAGCAGTTCCTGGTCTTTCGACAGGGCCTCGATCGCCGCGGCGCCGCGCGGATTGTATTCGACGAAGCCATCGCCGACGCGAATCTGGACCGCCGCGCCGAATTGGCTGGTCGCGGCCACGCTAGCGACGGTCACCGTGCCACCGTCCAGGTCGCTGTCGTTCAACAGCATGTTGGCCGGATCGATGCCGATGATTTCGAATTCATCGCCGACCTGCACTGGAATGCCTGAGTAGTCGTCGTCGCCAACAAGGGGCGCGTCGTTGACGCCGGTGAGCGTGATGCGGACCGTGGCGCTCGCGGTGTGGCCTTCCAGATCGGTGACGTTGTAGACGAACGTGTCTTCCTCGGTGGCGCCGGCCGCGAGGGCTTGGATCAACGCAACGCCGGTTGGGTCGTAGGTGAAGCTGCCGTCGGCGTTGAACGTGATCGTCGCGCCCAGCGTGCTGGTGTCGTCTGCCGCGATGACCGAGACGGCGTTCGTGTCGTTGGACAGCAGGCCCGGTGCGGCGATGCTTAATACTTCGTCTTCCGTGGCGTCGTACTCGTCGTCGACGGCGACGGGTGCGGGATCGTCATTGTCGGCGATCGTGACGCTGCCTTCGCTGACCTGTGCGACTGCGCTGGAGCTCAAATTGCTGAGCACGACTTTGAACGTGCGATCGCCGTCGATGGTGACATCGCCACGGACCGGCACGTTGATTTGCTGCGACGTGACGCCGGGGAGGAACGTGAGCGTGCCGGTCGTGGCGTCGTAATCCGTGCCGGCGATGGCCGTGCCGTCTTGCGTGGCGAAGTCGACCGTGACTGACGTCGTGGCGGCTTCGCTGAGCGTGACCGTGAGGACGGCGTCTTTCGTGCCGGCGTCTTCCTCGACAACCAGGGTGCTGGCGGTGATTTGGACGCGCGGAGGAATCGCCACGGCCAGGCCGCGGATTGGTCCCGTGACGCGCAGGTCGCTGACGGCGGTCGCCGCGCCGGTGGTGAGATCGATGCTGTAGAGCTTGACCGCGCCGTCGACGGTCAAGGCCGCATAGGCGACGGCAGAACCGCCGGCGATATCGAAGCCGGCGGCGTCCGAGAAATCGACGCCGAGGGCGCCGATCGAGATGACTTCGCCGCCGTTGGGCGAGGGAGTGCCGTCGACGCCGCCGATGCGGACGAGGGAATCGGTTGTGGAATCGAGGCCGAAGAGGGTCGTCAATGTGGAGGCGGGACCGTTGTTCGAGTACGCGGCAGCGACGATGTTTCCGTCCGGCGCCAGCGGCGTGTCTTCCAGCACCAGCGCCCCGGTGTTCGGGTTGATGCGGAGGTTCTGTTCCGAGTTGGTCACGACGCGGAGGCGATCGACGGTGGGGTTGAAGTCGACGCCGAAGGCGTCGCCCGCCAGGCTGGTGGAGAGCGCCGCGCCAACGGTGGTGGCCGCGCCGGTCGAGGTATTGATGGTGTAAAGCTGGTTACTGTTTCCCAGCGCGAAGAGTTCGCCGGTGGATGGACGGAAGTCGATGCCGAGGATTTCTTCGCTGTTTTGGAGGCCAGTGATCGGCGTCGTCACGCCGAGGGCGCCGGGGTCGTTGGCGTTCAGACGGACGAGTTGGTTGGTGGCATCGACAAGGAACAGGTTGCCGAGGCCTTGGGGTTCGGAGTAGAAAAAATCGTCCATTGCGACGACGTCGTCGTTGCCGCCTTCGCCAACGCCGGCGCCGAGAGCGACCGAACCGCTGGTGATGCGGACCTTGGCGATGCGCTCACCGGCATCGAAACTGGCGCCGAGGAACGAGAGGCCGTTGTCGAGCGCGGAGGCGACGATCGGCGCGCCGAGCGAGACCCCGCCGGCGTCGAAGAATTCCAGGCTCGTGCTACCAGCGTTATCCACGTCGGTGAAGACAGCGCCGAAGCCTTTGACGGTGGCCGGCTGCGACGTGCCGGGCACGACGAAGCGGACTTCCATGACGTTCGTGCCGACGACGGTGAAGAGACGTTCCGCCGAGAAGGTTTTGAATTGCGTTTCGTAGGGCGCGTTGATGTTGCCGAAGCGGACGGGCGTTGCCGTGGGGTTGCCGGCCTTGGCGCTGACGGAGAAGCCGGCCCCAATCGTTTCGAAGATCACGCCGCGCGGCGAGTTGACGTTGAAGAAATCGGCGGGGAGCGCGTTGGGGGCGGCGAAGTTGTCCGGCACGCCGTCCCAGTTGATTTCGCGCCGCCCGGCGGTCGCGCTACCGGGCGCGCCGCCGTTGACCGGGTCGCCCAGATCGACGCGAAATTCATCGACGACGATTTGCAAATCGACGGGCGCGTCGCCGGCGCCGGAGCGAATAACCGCGGCGAGCAAGCGGCGCTCCTCCAGGCATTCGGCGAGCATTTGCCGGGGGCGGCGTTTGTTGGAAAGCTGCGGTTTCCGAGCGTTGCGCTGAGTCATCGTCTTCCAATGCATGGTTGCCAATCTCTCGCCTGAACGAACCTGTACGAAATGGCCACAACCGCGATCGACATACTGCCAGAATTCGGTCTTCCCTGGTTCACGTGAGCCGACGGCGGGAGCGCCGCGGCCACGTTCCAGTCGGAATGCCGCTGAAAAACTGAAGGGAATCGCGAATTCTCATTCTGTTCCGGCGGCAAAACTGGGGCAATTAAAATCCACCTAACCGGGACAGAATCCCTTGTTTGACGCGCAGTTTAGCGGAAATGTTCCGTTGGGTTAGGATGTGCGTCTCAGGAACACGGGGCGATGCAGCGGCGGCGGGCAAAGAAAGAAAAAAAGCTTGGGACGATCGTGGCAGTCTGATAGACTGGAAGGGTTCGCGAGGGAGAGGTTCTGGAATAGAGAGCAGTGGCGCCCACGAATTCTCGTGGGAAGTGACTCCGTGCGGTCTGCGGCGGGAGGGTCACGTTATGCCGATCTCAGTCACATGTCCCAACGGCCATCACCTGAAGGTGAAGGAAAAGTACGCGGGGCAAACGGGCCTGTGCCCGCATTGCCAATCGCGTGTGCTGGTCCCTTCGTTGGATGAAGACGCCGTCCTGGATTTCCTGGGGCCGGCGCCGCCGCCGCCTCCGCCAGAGGACGACCCGGACTCGATGCCGGTGTACCACGAGCCTGCGCGGCCGAGCGGCGCGAGCAGCATCATGAGCGGGACGCACATCCACGGCTCGTCGATTTTGATGCGGAAGACGAAGGTCTGCCCCAAGTGCAAGCATCAAATCGCGGCGAAGTTCGATCTCTGTCCGCATTGCGGGCTGTATTTCACGAACTGGGACGAGATTGAACGCCGATTGCACCTGCGTTGCCCGAGTTGTGCGGCCGAGCATCCGATCGGGACGCAAAACTGCACGGAGTGCGGGACTTCGTTGAGCGATGCGCCGAGCGTTCCGCCAGCGCATAAGTGACGTGGCCGCGGTCCAACCACTGGGGCTTCGTTGGACGTGTCAACGAATCGCTCGGATGCCCCAGCCGGTTCGCGATGGTTGCAACTCTCGTTCGCCCCAGCCCCAGGCACCCGCGCGCGTTGATTTGGCGAGAACGGCCGCCCCGTTGGGGCTAGCTATTCGTTGGGGCTAGCTATCGCATGAACGGACCGGCAATTAGAATTGCCTGGAGCGGCGTTTGCGCCGCCCTGCCTGTCCTGCCGCCTGCGCTTCCCTGCCTGACTCGGAGTCTCCGCCATGTTTGCCCGTCGTTGGTCGATTGCGTTCGTTTTCGCTGGCGCGCTATGCGGCGCGGGGCAACTCTTCGCCGACGTTCCCAGCGAGGAGGAGAAGGGGGAAGGCTTTGTGAGCCTGTTCAATGGAGAATCGCTCGACGGTTGGATCGGCGACACCGAGGGCTATGCCGTGGAAGACGGCGCGATCGTTTGCATTCCGGATCGCGGCGGAAATGTGTTCACGAAGGGCGAATATGCGGATTTCGTGCTGCGATTCGAGTTCAAAATGGAGCCTGGCGCGAACAGCGGCCTTGGTATTCGAGCGCCGACCGATCAAGGGGACGTCGCTTATACCGGCATGGAATTGCAGATCCTGGACGACGGGCACGAGACGTATAAGGACATCCGTCCGTACCAGGCGCACGGTTCGGTGTATGGCATCGTCGCGGCGAAGCGCGGCCATTTGAAGCCGGCCGGCGAATGGAACGAGCAGGAAGTGACCTGCGTGGGCCGCAAGGTCAAGGTCGTGCTGAACGGCGAGACGATCGTCGATGCGGATCTCGACGAAGCCACGAAAGATGGGACGCTCGACCACCAAGAGCACCCCGGCGTCAAACGCACGACGGGGCACATTGGGTTTCTGGGGCACGGAGCGAAGGTGGAGTTTCGGAACCTGCGGGTGAAGGAAGCGAAGTAGCGGGGAATGACGGAATTCTAAAACTGAATGTCGAATCAAATTTGAATGACGAAGCTCGAATGGATCGGGCAAGTCGCGGATTTCATTCATTCGTCATTCGTCATTCGGATTTCGTCATTCGTCACTCATATTGCCCGGCCGTCTTGTCGTGGAGCGCTGTGCCGTTAGTTCTTTCGGCAATGGGCCGACGACGTAGAGGGCTGGGTCGTCGATGATCCACTCCGTGGTCCAATTCCGGCCGTCGGCCTGGTTGGCGACGTTGAAGAAGAACGTGCTGAATTGCCGGGCGCGGTAGCCGTGGGCGTAGTACGAGGCGATGAAGTTTTCCTCGGTGAGATCTTCGACGCCTTCGCCAGCATAGTAGTGGACCATGCCGTCCGAAGTGCAGGACATGCCGAAGGTCCACCAGCCGGGGGTGATCGCCGGGCCGGCGGTGTCGCCGCGATTGCTGGCGCGGAGCACCAGGTTAGCGCTCGGCCCCTGGGAACGCGCCGTGCCGCGGGGGTGGTACTGGATGAAGATGCCGGGCCAGAATTTTTCCAGTTCTTGCTTTGTTTGCTTGGGCGCGGTTCCGCGCAAGCTGAGCCGGAAGCCGAACGAGAGACCGTCGCGCTGTTCCCATTCCTCGAACGGCGGCACGTAGACCCGGACCACGGCGCTCGGCGAACTGGAGACGGGAATCAGGCCACCGACGCGCGCGCTGCAACTGGCGTGCAGGTCGTCCTGTTGGACTTCCTTGGTGCGGCGGCCGGGGATACCGGTGTCGAGTGACGTCATGAGCAGCGAACCTGCGCTGCCGGGTAATCCGCCTGCGGGCGTGGCGACGCGTTCGAGCACGTCCGGCTGGCCGCGTCCGGTGCCTTCTTTGAAGCGGCCGTTTGTGGCGCGACCATAAGGCTTGCGCCGCTGGCCATCGATATCGTGGCTACTTTTCTGGCCGTTGAACTCGTACGACCATTCCGGTTTCTCGAAGTTATCGCCGACGCTCGTGATTTTCCGCCCACTGCCGGGAACCACGGGTTCGGCGCAGGAAGTGGTCGTCTGGAACGCCCAGGGCCCGAGACTGGCTAGAACCGCCAGTGCCAACTTGCAGCGCGACATCGCCGACCCTCGAGTTCCGTTGCTCAATGGAGTTTGCCGCCGGCAGGGACGGCAAAGGGGTTACCATCGTCAAGATCGGCAAATTGAGCGCGCGGCGTGCGGAGCGCGGGATTGCGCTGGAAAAGTCTGCGCAGTCCGACAGGTGGTCGCGCTGAAAAAAGCCCAGGGAAGGCCTCCGATGATTGTCTTGCTCTCACAAGACTTTAGGGGCCTTCCCTGGGCTGGGGCTCGCCAAGGTCAATTTACTTGGCGCGCGGGTTTCGCGTGCGGAATTTTGGCGCCTCCAGTGAGACGTTTTCGCCGCTCAATTGGCCGAAGAGCAGGTCGGCGGCGGATTCTTTGGCGGGGTTGCGTTCCAGCTTGCGCCGGGCGATGAGGATTGGCAGGCCGCCGAGCGTGAGCCTGGTTCCCTCGATGGACGCGGCCACTGCATGCGATTCGAGCCCCTGGGAGGCGGAGGTGGATTGCGGCGCACCGACCAGCGTGCTGATGGACGGCGAACCGTTCGATGTGGCGCCGAAATTGTTGCGGACGTTGTTCAAGTCGGTGATGTCGACGTCGTGGTCGACGTCGGTATCGCCGAGCGGCGCGCCGCCGGCGGCGCCGAAGTTGTTGCGGACATTGTTCAAGTCGGTGATGTTGACGTCGCCGTCGCCGTTCGTATCGCCGACCTGCGTGACGCCCGAATTGACCGTCAGCACGAAGGACTCGTTGGTGGTGAGAGGTCCGTCGGAAACCATGATGGTGATCGTGGCCGTGCCGGTTTGATCGGCGACGGGCGTGACGACCAACGTGCGATTGGCGCCGGCGCCTCCGAAGGCCAGGCCGAAGTTGCGCACCAGCGTGGGATTGGACGAGACGGCGGAGACCAGCAGACTGCCGATGGGGCTGTCGAGATCGCCGATGGTGAACTCGATCACGTTGGTGGACGTGTTTTTCGCGATCGTGATGTCGTCAATCGGCGTGATCGTGGGAGGATGACTCACGTCGACCACGGTGAGCAGGAACGATTCTTCCACGGTCGTGGCGCCGTCGTTGACCATGAGCGTGATCGTGGCCGTGCCGAAAATGTTCAGCTCGGGGGTGACCGTGATCGTGCGATTCGCGCCGCTGCCGCCGAGGGCGATGCCGAGGTTGCGGACCAGCGTGGGATT
>JAWXBP010000102.1 GCA_034440135.1 Planctomycetia bacterium | reverse complement strand
TCGCCGTCCCAGACAAACAGCAGCGGGCAACTCGACGTCTGTCGTTGCGTCTCCTCGATGCGATGCAGCTTGCCGGCCTCCAGGTTGGTTTCGGTCTGAAACACGCCGTCGGACCAGTGAAGCATGACGAAATCGACCTTGTCCGCGCCGGCCGTGCCGAACGTCAACGGCATCAAGCTCTGCCCGGGGCCGGAGTCGTTGCGAAACGTCTCGGCGCTAAACCATTTTGACCCAATCCGCGCGTTTACTTTGACGCCAATGCCGGAACGATTGGAACGCATCTCGTCTTGCTTTTCTTCTTTGCCGGAGAAGGTCAAGCCGATGAAGGGGACGTTCTTGGGAGTTTTCGTCGACAAGACCAATTCTTTGTCGTCGTGCGAAAACCAAACTAGAGATGTCCGAACGCTGTCGAGTGCTGCGAATCGTACCGCGTCCGGCCAGTTCGTTTTGGCGCGAAATAGCTCTTTCGAGCCGCGCAGTTCCCGTACGACGATCGTCGAGGACTTGCAAATCGCGACTTCCCATTGGCCATCGCCGTCAATATCCGCAGCTGCCATTCGACTCAGATCGGCAAGCGCAGAGTTGATAATCACTGGACCAAGATACTTTGGCTCCCAAGCGCCATTGTCCGCATGCGTCCAACGTTCGAGGCCCGCCCCCAATGAATAAAACTCGGTCGAGCCGTCTGAATCACTATCAAGCGCGAGCGCGACGTCATACGGATAGCCTCTCGTAATGAAGCGATCCAGTCCCTTAGCGTTCGAGAACTTCCACAGTCGATCATTGGCGTAGGCCTGCCGTTGTTCGACGTTGGGATTCGCGAAGTACTTCCCTAAAAACATCAAATCGACATCCCGGTCGTGATCGAAATCCGTGGCAACAATTTGGTGCGCTCCGAATTCCAGACGCCCGAGTTTGAAGCCGGATTCCTCGCCCAGGGCTCGAAACGTGCCATCAAGGTTGTTCGCGAGGAGCGTCTTACTGCTGTCCTCGTGAAAGATGACCAGATCAAGATCGCCGTCGTGGTCAAAGTCGATCATCATCGTGTCGGCGGTAAATACGTTGCCAGCGGAAGTGCCTGTCGAATCGGTGACATCTTCCCATTGATTCTGCGCAGTCTGCCGCCATAGTTGATTTGCCCCGCGGCGACCGAAGTATGCGTCGGTGAGTCCGTCGTTGTCGTAGTCGCCCCAAGCGACGGCCGAGGCGTCGGTTACTTTCGTCAGCGAGTGCTCGGCCGACAGCGAGAGTTTGCCATCCGACTGTTGCAGGAATACCGCGTTGAGCAACTGATCGTCTTCGATCAGCCCAGCGGCGAGGAAGAGATCGAGCCGTCCATCGCCGTTGACATCACAGCAGGTGAGGCTTGGCTCCGGTTGACGCTGATCCCTCGGCTCCCGCCAAGTGAAACCGGACGGTGGTGCGAAACGCTGCGTGGCTTCGACGAATTCGACGTTGGCTGTGGCCGCCTTGTCCTCCGGCAACGAAGCGACAACTACGTCCGCCTTCGCGCCCATGCGCGTATACTTCATCGCCTCCTTACGCGCCTGCGGGTTGCCTTCCAGCTTTTGAAAGTCGGCCATCATCGCCTTGGCTTCGTCCGGTTTGCGCAACCGCTGCAAGGTCTGAAACGCCGCGTAGTAGGCGCTGGCGAAATACGGATCGCGGTCGATGGCTTGTTGGTAGTGCGCGAGGGCTTCGTCGAACTGGCCTTCGTTGAACTGGCAGCGGCCGACAAAGTACGTGGCGAAGGCGTCCGCTGGGTCTTTCGCGGCGACGAACTCGAAATGCGCTTTGGCTTCGTCGGTTTTGCCGAGGTAGTAGAGCAGCACGCCTTGGCAGTAGCGGGCGCGGAGGTGCTTCGGTTCGATCTTCAAGACATCGTCGAGGATCGCCAGCGAATCGACGATGTACTGCGAGGCGAACGATTCGTCCGGCTTCTGTTGATTGAAGGTGGCGATCGCCAGGTCGACTTTGACATCCGCCCAGCCGGGATAACGCTTCGCGAGATCGGCGAAGATCGCTTGCGCGGGGGCGAACTCGAACTTGCCCATGTGCCCGACACCGACATTGTGCTCGGCGACTAACTCGGGCGTGAGTTTGAATTCGGCGGGAGCGACGACGGGCGGCTTGACGGCTGGTGGTGCGGCGGGCTGGTTGCGATTGCAGCCGCCGCATCCGGCCACGCACGCAAGCCAGAGAAACGCCGGAAGTACTCTAGCGAGTAGCCGAGGAGTCGAAACCAAAACACTCCGACCTGAGGTCGTGAAGCGCGAGGATGAATTCATCGAATCCCTTCATGTCGTAACGGACGAGGCCGAACTTCTCGCCGGACGCAGTACGAATCTCAAAGCCGCGAATCGACGAGCCCAGCACGCGGTCCACGATTAGATTGGTTGAATTGTTGACGACGGCACGAAGTGGTGCAACCTTGATGATCTCGCCTACCGGCACTTCCACCAGCCGGCGCGACACGAGCTTTTTCCCTCGAAGCGTGTTGCCGTCTAGCTCGACCCAATGAAAATTCTCCAACATGTGCTTCGACATGTAGCCGGCGAGGAATAGAAACAGCCCAACCAACAGCCACGCTTTCCATGAGAAGCCGGTGTAATAAAGTGCTGCGAGACTACCCGTCAGCGGGCCGAATGCGAGCAAAGGGAATACCGTGAATGTAAGCAGAACGCAGATCAGCCGTGTACGGCAGACCAATGGCTCTTGCGGCGACGGCGACGGCGACGAATTCATTGTCCGGCGTCCTGCTCGATTTCAGTCAGTTGATCCACTTTCACATCCCCGACCTTCTGTTCCTTGCCGTCCGGCCAGGTGACTGTCAGGCTTTCTACTTTATCCGCCTTGCCGAGGCCAAAGGTGATGGGCAGTTCGACTTGCGAAAGGTAGCTGCGGGTGGGCATGACCTGGCGTTCTTGCGTGACGCCGCCGGCGGTGAGCGTGACGCGGGCGCCGAGGGCGTCGCGGTTGCCGTTCGCGCCGCGCAGTTTGAGCCGGAGCCAGTGATGGCCGAGTTGCTGGTCGTTGCGGAGCAGTCGCGGCGCGCCGCCGACCGAGGTCAGCAGGACGTCGAGGTCGCCGTCGGCGTCGATGTCGGCGTAACTCGCTCCGCGGCCCACCATGGGCTTCACGAAATCCTCGCCGCACTTTTCGGCGGATAGCAGGACGAACTCGCTTTTTTGAGCGGCGCCGCAATTCCAGAACAGTTGCGGGGCCTGTTCGTAGTGCTGGCTTTCCTGCACGCGGTTGATTTCATCCTCGATGTGGCCGTTGGCCTCCAGCACGTCCAGGCGGCCGTCGAGGTCGTAGTCGAAAAAGAACACGCCGAACTTAAGTGACAGCCGCGACGGGGGGCCGATGCCGTTCGAGATCGCGTCGTCGAAGAAGTTCAGCGACTTGCCGTTCGAGACGTACAGCGCCGTCGGTTCGTTGGCGAAGTTGCCGATCACCACGCCCAGCGAACCGTCGTTACGAAACGCGCCGGCGTCGATGCCCATCGCACCGCGGGCATTGCCGGCCGTATCGAAGGCCACGCCCGCCTCGGCGCCGACTTCCTCGAACGTGCCGTCGCCGCGGTTATGGAACAACAGATTCTGCACCGTGTCGTTGGCGACGATCAAATCGAGCCAGCCGTCACGATCGACGTCGACCGGTGCGAGGCCCAGCGACTTGGCGAGCGGCACTTTAGTGGCCTTGTTCCGCACCTGTACGCCGGCGGCTTCAGAGACATCGACAAAGGTGCCGTCCCCTTGGTTGCGATAGAGATAGGGGAACGTCCCTTGAAACGCGCGCGGCGGCCCATAGGCGCGACCGACGCCGACGAGTTGAAAGTCTTGGGCGAGATCGATCTCCTTCGACCATTCGATATAGTTGGCCACATAGAGATCGAGATCGCCATCGTTGTCGTAGTCGAAGAACGTGGAGGCGGTGCTCCAAATGGCGTCCGCGCCGCCGACGCCCGCGGCATCGGTAACGTCGACGAATTTGCCTTGCTCGTTGCGGAACAGGTGATTCTTCCCGACGGCGGAGATGAACAGGTCGACCCAGCCGTCGCCGTCGTAGTCGCCACAGGCGACGCCCATGCCATAGCAAGTGAGGTTCAGGCCGGCTGATTCCGTGGCGTCCGCGAAGTTGCCTTTCCCGTCGTTCTGATAGAGCGCCGCCGTCGGCGCTGGTTGTCCTTCGGCGACGGGCTGATCCGGCCAAGGCATCGAGTTGACGAAAAGGATGTCCTGATCGCCGTCGTTGTCGTAGTCGAAGAACGCGCAGCCGCCCCCCATGGTCTCAGGCAGGAGCTTACTGCCATACGCGCCGTTGACGTGCCGGAAGGTAATGCCCGCCGATTGCGTGACGTCGGTGAATTTCACCGTGGGCGGCTCGATGGTCGGCGCATCCCGCACGGTCGGCGCGGCCAACGGCGTGGCCTTGGTCTCTGCTGGCTTCGGACGATTGCGCAGGTACACGACGCCGGCAATTACACAAGCGCCGATCACGAGCACCACTAGCGAACCGCGCAACGCGCGACCGATCACCGCGTCATCAACGGCGGCGTCTTCTCCGTCCGGCGGCAGGTTTTCCATGTTGCTCATTGTCCACCCCCGGTGCTCGCCGTTTCGACGGCAGGTTGACTTGTCAGGCCCGGCGCTCCGTCGCGTTGCAACGGATAAATCACCAGGGCCTCCGCGGCGTGATTGGCCGCAGGGTATTTCTTGCGCGCCGCCGCCACGGCGCTATCTCGTGCGTTGTCGTCCGGCTTATAGCGAGCGTGCGCAGCTTGATGCACTTGTGCTTTCGTCTCGTCTCCCAACTGCTGATAGATCAAGCCGAGGTTATAGTGTGCGGCGACGTCCTCGCTGTCTTCCTTGAGCGTTTTTTCGTAAGTCGCCGCCGCCTCGCGCAACAGGGCGTCGCGTTCCGCCTGCTTCGCGGGATCGCGGACTTGCTTCGCCCGATCGAACAGCACTTGTCCCAGCAAGTTGATCACTTCGTAGTCGCGGCTGAAATCGAAACCGCGCTCGATCATTTCCGGCGTGCGATCTTCCAGCACGCTGCGGAAGTTCTTTTCGGCCGCTTCGAGATGCCCTTGTTGCTGGTTGATTCTGCCGGACAACCAGGCGACCGTCCATGCCGGAGGGGGCGGATCCTTGAACTGCGTGGCGCGCTGAATCGCCGCCGTGGCCTCGTCGAGGCGTCCTTCTTCCAAGTACACGCGTGCCATGTTCAGCGGCCCGTCGCAGCGATTGAGCTTTTCGACTTCCGCGAACGCGGCCGCGGATTGGCGCAATTCCGCACGGCCTTCGAGCAACAGGCCGATGCCGTAATCGTTCCAACGCTGCCAGGACGGAATCGTCGATTCCGGATTGCTGGGCGCGGGCGAACCGCCTTCGATCGGCAACGTGATCGTGTCAGTTGCCAACGTCGTGATCGGCAATTCATTGCGATAGGGTTGGCCAGGCTTGTGACCGCGCAAGGGGAGATCGCCCGGCTTGGCGGCCTTGGCGACGAAGTCCATGTAATCTTTGTCGAACTTGCGATATTGCAACTTCACCGTGATCGTCACCGGCTCGCGGGCGTCGTCCGGCACGCGGAAGCCATAGTGCGCCACCTGGCCTGCGCCCGGCGGAATCTGATGGTTGTAGAGCGGTACGAAAATATCCTGCGGATTGCGGCGATTTATGCGGTTCCCGTTGCGGTCGAGCATGAACACGTTGATGAAGTGCGACCAGGGATCGACCGTGCCGTCGTCGCCGATCGCGCCGTTGCGGCCGATGACCTTGTCTCCTGAATTGATCGCGACGTCGACCCAGACTTCGTTGGAGTCGACCGTGCCTTGCGTGAACAAGTGCCCCATCTTCAAGGTGCGGATCACCGATTCCAACAAGTAGTCCGTTCCCGGCTTGAGCGCTGGTGTCGCCGGACGGAGCGGAGCGATCAACGGGCTGTCGATTTGCCCCCCTTCCTTGAGGCCGAAGATATCGATGCGAACGATATCTTTCATGAATTCCTGGTGCTTGGTGATGATGTCGGGCTCGTTGCGCATCCAGGCGACGCCGGTGTTCGCGGAGGGGAACAGATGATCGTGGATGCTCAGCTTTTTCGCGCTGGCGAAAAGCTTTGCGCCGAAATCGCCGGATTCTTTGAGCGGCATGTGGCAGCCGGCGCAGTTTTCTTGCGCCTTGGGCGGATAGTAGAAGCTGCGCGCCCCGTGGCCGGAAACGCCGCTCAGCAAGAAGGGATCGTAGTGATTCTGCCCGCGGAGGAATTCCTTGTAGTGATTGAGCGCGAAGGGCAGATGCACTTTGTGGCAGGTCGAACAGAACTCGGCCTGTTTGTGGTGCGGCTTCAAGAACGTTTTCTTGTGGAAGCTCGGCTTCGCCTTCACGAGTTGCCGGTTCACGTATTTCAGCACCGCGTTCTCGCTCTGCGCGAACGGATAGTGAAGCGGCTCTTCAATCGTGAAATCGGCGTTGCCGCGCGTGCTATGCACGTCGGTAATCGCGTGGCAGGCCGTACAAGTGATGCCGGCCTGAGCCGTGGGGTGATTTACGACGTCGAATTTGGGATCGTCGAACGCACCGCTAAAGAACGGCACCGGATCGTGGCAACCGGCGCACCAGCGCGAGGCCTGCATCGAGCCGTCGCGCTCGAACGACACTTCACGCGTTTCGCGCACGCTGGCGAGGTAAGCCGGGTTGTTGAATGAACTAAAGTGATGCGCGCTGTGAAACCAGCCGTCGTAGGCGTCCTTGTGGCATTCCAGGCAGTATTGATCCATCATCAGCGTTTCGGCCGGAATGAATTTTCCACTCGCCGTGCGAGCGAGCGAGGGCTCGAAATACTTCACGCCGGAAGCCGGGCCGGCGACGTTCCATAGCCGCGGATCTTGCGTTTGCAGGATGAGCATGATCGCCACGGTGGCGCCCATCACGCCAAGGTACGCGCCGCCGATGCGCCATTTAATCTTCGGTCCGGCGAGCCGGTGGAGCCAGTACAACCAAACGGTCGCCAACGGCGTCGCCACGTGCAGCCAATACACGGCGTCGCGCGCGAGCGGTTGTTTCAGATCGAACACGCCTTCGATCCGCACTAACAGTAGGCCGGTCGCCAACACCGCAATGCCGGCGGCGAACAGCACATATCCGATCCGCACGGCGCGACGATTCCGGCGATTTTTCGCGGCCATCATGTGAATGGCGCCGAACACCACAAACGGCACGACGAGCAACAGGCCCAGAACGACGTGGACCAGGAACATCATCAGATAGAAATAGTTCTGATAGGTCCGCCCGCTGAACCATTCGGTTGCCGTGACGCCCGCCAGATAACACGAGTTCGCGCCCAACACCGCCACGAGCGCGAAGATTGAGAATAACAAAACGCGCAGCCGCGGACCGACGGTGCGTACATAGCGTTTGGGCGCCGGCGCGTCGCCGGAGGTAATGCTGGCCATGGGTCAAATCCTAGCGGAGTGAGTTGGGGAAGCGCCAACGCCAGGCAGCCAAATCGCACACCGCGCGGCAAGTGCGCCGCGGGTCGCGATCGAACACCATCGTGGCTGGGACACACCAGCGCGCAGCCAACAACGAAACTATACGTCGTTCTTACTGTGGTAATGCCACGGCGCCGCGCGCACGAGCGAAGTGATTAGCTCGCTTCCGGCGGTCGCCAAGTGGCCGGATACCACGTCGCAGAAAGTGGCGGCGCTTTGAACTCCGCGCGTGGCCGCAACGCGGCGGACGGGTGCTCGCAAGCCGGTTCGCTCAACCTCGCCCAGGAGTCCTGAATGCGTTGCAAACTTGACGGTGGTGCGTTCGGCACGGCGAACGGATGTGGCACACGACGGCAACTGGGCCCATCGCAAGGGAAGGGCGCTCGGGGAGCTTGTTCGGTGTGCTGGGGCGCTTCGGCCACCGGCATGGCGGCAGCGTCATGCGCAGGCGCGATCGCCGACGGATTTCCGATCACCACGTAGTCGCCGCAACTGGCCGAAGCCGCTGGAACACTCGCCGCCAAGGCGATGGCCAAAAAGCCAAATTGCCAAGCGGCGCGCAATCGCCCCTTACTTCGCGCGGAATCCGCGAAAAACGAGACATCGAAGCCAGCAGCGACGCCGACAGGCATGACACAGCCAAAACGAAAAGTGGGCAAGGTTTCCCCGGCAGCCGAACGGCGCCTCACGACCTTCCCTTATGGCTGAGCATACCCCCGCAGAGACGCCACGGTCAAGCAAAAACCCCAACGTTTGGGGAGGAAGCAACACTCAAGCCTGTCGCGACATCATTACTACTGAGCCGTTCCACCGAGGCAATCGCTCGCAACGACTCCCGCCCGGTCTGCCACGGGATCGGAAAGGGGCGTTTTGCCATCGCTGCCTCGAGGGCATCACGGAGCAAATCAACATACATGACGTTGACGTCCCAATCGGGATGGTTCCAAAGCAATGCGTCGGTAGGTTTCCCACCGGACTCGTTGCGCCAGTCGAGTTGTCCTGTCCCCCAATCCAAATGCAGGGCGCCGCGCGATCCGACGAACTCGAAGCCGCGCGATCCTCGGGGTTGGCACATGCTCAAGCGAATTTCGGCGCAAACGTCATCGCCAAAGCGCAGCGCGCATTCCGCGCTGTCGTCGGCCGGCATTTCGAGTTGGCCTGACCGCCAACTGCGGCCGCGTACTTCCGTGGGGGCGCCAAAACACCACAGCAAGTAATCCAATTCGTGATCCAGCGTGGGCAATACGCCGCCGCCTTGTTCCGGACGAGCCGCGTACGACGTGCGGTAATCCTCCCAGGGATGCCAGTCGGGCAAGTAGCTCGCGAACCACGCTCGAGCGCTTTGCACCTGGCCGATTTTGCCCTCCAGCAACGCCTCGCGCGCCAGCCGATACGCCGGATGATAGCGCAAGCAGTACGCAACGCCGATCGGCGCCGGCGCGGTCGTCAACCAATTGCGCGCCGCTTCCGCCTGCTGTAGATCCATCGCGAGCGGCTTTTCGATCAGCACCGGCACGCCGGTGCGCGCGAATTGCTCGGCCGCCGCGAGATGCAAGCTCGTCGGATTGCAAATCACGGCTAAATCGAGGCCGTTGGCGATAGCGGCCTCCGTTTTGTCGACAATCAACGCGCCGGCGGGCGGCGTGAAGGCGGGATTGCTTCCATGCGGACGGCGGACGATGGTGATCCGCCGCACGCCGAGCCGCTGGAGATTCTCCACGTGACGACGGCCGATCGAACCGAACCCGACCACGGCGACGCGCAACTGGGAATAGCGGGCGCTCATGCGGCGGCGGAGCGCCTGGGACGCTCGAAGCGATCGCAGTAACGATACGCGTCGGACAGCGAAAACATCCCGTCTTTTCCCGTCACGGCGGCGAATATTTGTCGCATCCGCGCCAGGTCGCGCGGCGTGTCGATCGTCAGTGCGATCTCGCGCCGCAGACCGTGCCAGTCGGCCGGCAATTGGTGGACGCGATACGCCCAGGGGAACTGTCGAAAGAACGGCGTCACGTGCTCACGCTGGTGTCCGTCGACGGCGACCCTGGCCATCCGTCGTAACGCGCCGACCTGAAACACCTCCGGGACGACGTAGGACAATTCCTGTACGCAGGTGTATTCCGCGCCGGCGGCGAAATGTTCTTCCAGAATCGCCGCCGTCCGCTCTGGGCAATAGGCCGGGTTGTCGGCCGTGGCCCTGACCGCCGTGGCGTCGTTCGGCAAATCGGCCGTGGCTTGGAGAAATCGCGAGAGTACGTCGGCCGTGGCGCCGCGGACGCACGCGACGCCCAACTCTCGGCAGGTCGCTTCGGTGCGGTTGTCTTCCGGTTCGCAGGTCGTGGCCACCACAACTTCCCAGGGCCGCCTGGCGAAACGCTCCGCGGCCTGCAGCCGAGTCACCACGTGTTCCAACACCGACTGACCGGCGAGATCCGTCAAGATTTTGCCCGGCAAACGGGTCGAACCCATCCGGGCCTGCACCACCACGCGCACGGCAGCGTCCATGTCTGCCTCCCTTCCACGAAACGAGCCGAATTCCTAATTCGGGGCGGCATTGTAGCGAAACCCGGCAAACGAGGCATCAGCAGTTCATGGGGCTGAAAATGTAACGGCGCCGGCTCCTCCAAGCCCAGGGAAGGCCACCATCGACGTTGCTGATGGAGGAGTTTGCGAGGGCCTTCCCTGGGCTTAGCGTTGAGAGCGCCGCAATTCGTCGTCGCTACTACAATACAAGTTATGCCCTCGGTCCCTTTCCTCGCGACTTCGCGTCTGCTCGCCGTGTTGACGGCGGTGTTGATCTTGAAAGTCACGGCGGCCGTCGTGTTTGAGTATCGCCACTACATGCCGCCGAATTTCCAGGCGGATTTCTTGCTAGGACGCGAGCCGTATTTCTGGGGCGGGTATCATTGGGCCTTCTACGTGCATCTCGTCGCGGGGCCGCTGACGCTCGTGCTGGGCACGGTGCTCGTCAGCGAACGCTTTCGCCAGGCATTTCCGGCGTGGCATCGACGGCTTGGGCGCGTGCAGGTCGCCAGCGTGTTGCTGCTCCTCGCGCCGAGCGGATTGTGGATGGCGTTCTATGCCGCGACCGGCGCGGTGGCCGGCGCAGGGCTCGGCGCGCTGGCGATCGTCACGGCGATTTGCGTGGCCCTCGGCTGGCGCTACGCCGTCCAACGCCGATTCCAAACTCATCGGCGCTGGATGATGCGCACGTTCATACTCTTGTGCTCGGCGGTAGTGATCCGCCTGATCGGCGGCCT
Organism: Planctomycetia bacterium; assembly: GCA_034440135.1. NCBI lineage: Bacteria > Pseudomonadati > Planctomycetota > Planctomycetia > Planctomycetia bacterium. Next base: position 17,791 of record JAWXBP010000102.1, on the reverse strand, counting down.
GGCCACCGTGGCCGAGATCGACGCGATGTGGATTTATCCGGCGTCGGCTTGGGCGAGTTGGGTTGTGCCGCTGCTTGTCTACGAGATTGGCCGATCGTACGGCGATCGTCGCGGGCGCCTTGCTGCGAATGCTTAGCATCCGATACGCGGCGGTTCGTCAGTCGCGTTTGAGAAGCCCTGAAAGGGCGGCAGATAATAGCCAGGGGTGCAAACCCCTGGGAAATGGAGCAAGAGCAATGGCCCGAGCCCCAACGGGGCGACACAAAACAAGAATGGGCGCGTCGCTAAAAGTGTCGCCCCGGTGGGGCTCATGTTTTTTGGGTTTGACCGAGAGTCCAGGGGTTGGCACCCCTGGCTATTTTCTGCCGCCCCTTCGGGGCTGAATCCGCAGCGATGCGGCGCACGATCAGCAAGCAATGCTTTCGCAGCTGCGACGTAAGTCTCAAATCAGGCGATGTACTATTGCGACACACAAAAATCACTCTTGAAGCTCCGCGTCATCGCGACCGGCGATCGAAATCATCGCCCGGAGTTGCTTGGCGTCGTTTTCTCTACTCAAGAATCTGCCGCGACCGTCCACAAACACAGCGCTCATTTCGCTGGAATGCGAGAGGGTTTGGGAGGAGGGCAGGCTGAGGATCAGTGCTTCATCCGCATCGACGGGCGACATCCAGGGCACGCTATGTTCTGCATCGACTTCGATCACCATCAGCGTTGTCGCACGGTCATCAGTGATTTCGGAAAGCTTGCGCGATTCCGTCGGCAGGAAGAAGCCACCGGGCACGACGACGGCGAGATAGGTCGTATGGTTCGGCGGACCGTCGAATGTGCGGCAAAACATAACCAAATGGCGGAGCCGCTTTCTCAAAGACCGCCTTATTCGCCGGATCGTCCCACGGCTTGGTGAGATCGATCTGTTTTTACAAAGCTTGTTGCTCCACGTATGGCAGAATCAACGTACGCCAACTGTGCAGAGGCCTACCGTCCGCATCAATGGTGTACGCCGGCGGGAATTCTTTATATGTGCTTTCGTAGTTCAAGAGACCGAGTGCGATCTGCTTGAGATTCACGATGCATCCAGCGCGGCTATAGGATTCTCGATGACCAAGCTGGCGAATTACGGGAGCAAATAGCAAGCCGACCACGATGAAAATCGCCAGCAACGGCAATGCCCGCCACCAGTTCGCCGGCTTATTCCATCGCGGCAGGTCGGCGTTCGGCTCGGTGCTCATGGATACTCCTCAATTCCCAGGCTTCGAGTTAATCCTCTTCGAAAGTTTCATCATCATCATGGCCAGCAATGGAAATCATCGCACGGAGATTCTTCGCCTCCGTATCCGTTTGCAAGAACGCGCCGTGGCCGTCCACAAACACGGCGTTCATGCCGCCGGGATGCGGGAAACTGTCGGACGACATCAAACTCAGTATCATTTTTTCATCAGCATCAGTAGGAGCCATCCAAGGGACGCTGTGTTCTTTGTCGACCTCGATTACCATCAGCGTCTTCGCGTGGTCGTCGGTGATGTCGGAGAGCTTGCGCGATTCCGTTGGCAGGAGACACACGTCTTGACCGACGACTGCGAGGTACGTCGTATAGCCGCGAACAAGCCTTGAAGTGGGACAAGTGTATACGGCCACCGGCGTCTCAAACACATTCGCATTGGCCGGGTCATTCCATGGCTTCGTGAGATCGATTCGCTCGTAGAGGGGCGTCTGCTCAATATACGGCAGAAGCAACGTCCTCCAACTATGCAATGGCTTCCCGTTTTCATCGACCGTATAGGCGGGAGGGAATGCCTGGTAGCGGGACTGATAATTCAGCCAGCCAAGCGTGATTTGCTTCATGTTGTTGGTGCAGTGTGCGCGCCGGCCAGCTTCCGGCGCGATGCGCAGCGCCGGCAACATCAATAGGACAAGCAGGCCCATGCCGCCCAGCAAGGCGAGCATCGTGAAGAACAGCCGTTTTCCCGAGCTTCCGCTGCGAATCGCCGCTTCGTTCGCCGACGCCGGGCTTTCATACGGATTGCTGTCCATGGCCGCCTCTCCGGGAACTCAGTGAAGTTGCCGCGACACGGCTTTCATCCTAGCTCATGGCTGCACATCCTGCGAATAGATCAGCATCGTATACGGCCCGATGCTGATTTCGCCGCTGGCTTGGAGGCCGTCGTAGTCGTCCTCTTGCGCGGCGACGTCGTCGCTGGCGTGGTTGGTGAAATCGTTGCTGTAGCCTTGCCAGTCAGAGTTCAGGCGCAGTTTCCATTCGCCAGTGCAGGGGAAGCCAATCTTGTAGCCTTCGTGCTGCGTGTTGGAGAGATTCACGACGACGACCACATCATCACCGGCGCCATGCTCGTTCCAGCGATGGAAGGCGAGCATGTTGTCCGGTTCGTTGAGGTGGAACGTCTGAATGTTCCGCCCGCACAGCCCGCGCGTGAGGCCGGCGCGGTTGAGACGGAGGCGAATCAGGTCGCGGTAAAGGCGCACCACGCCGCAGTAGTCGTCGGTCAGGTCCCAATCGAGCGGCACCGTGTCCTGGAACCAACCGCCCTGCAGGAATTCCTGGCCTTGGAAGAGCATGGGAATGCCGGGGCAGGTGAAGACCAGCCCAGCCGCCAGCGTGGAGCGTTTCTGGGCAAAAAAATTTGTCGGGTCGTCCGGCGCAATCTCCGACGGCACCCGGGCCTTGCCATTGGCGACCTCGTCGTGCGACTCGCTGTAGATCACGCGCTCGAACGGATCGCCGTTGTAGGCAAACGTCAGCGCCGCGTAGACGTCGTGCAGCGAACGATTCTCGTCGTCCGTTTCGATCACCGTGGCGCGAATCGGATGCACGAACTCCGCGCACCACTGCGCGCCGAAGCCTGCGCCGCCGGCGCCGACGTCCTTCGTGAGCCAGGCGTTGTTTTGCAAGTCCTCGGCGATCGTGATCTTGCCTGGATACTTCTGAGCGATCTCCTCATTGATCCACTGCGCGAGTCCCCAGCCTTCCGGCAGTTCGGTCCCTTCGCCGCGCACGGTACGGACATAGAGCGTCATATCGTAACGCAGTCCGTCGACGTGATAATCCTCCAGCCACATCATCGCGTTATCGCGAATGAATTGTCGCACTTCGCCGCGCCCGTAGTCGGGCCGCGTGTTGCCCCAGGGAGTTTCGCTGCGCCAATCGTTGTAGAAATAAATGCCGCCGCCGTCGTTCTCGCTCCAGCCGTCGAACTGCCAGATATCGAGGTCGCTGGGGCCGAAGTGGTTGTAGACTACGTCGAGGATTACGCCGAAACCTTGTTTATGTGCTTCGCGGATGAACTCCTTGAACGCCAGCGGACCGCCGTAAGCCTGTTCGACTGCGAAGATATGCGCCGGGTTATAGCCCCACGAGAAATCACCCGCGAACTCCGCGGCCGGCATGATCTCCAGCACGTTCACGCCGAGCTTCTTCAAATGCGCAAGGCCCTCGATCGCATGCGCGAACGTGCCCGGCGTGCCGCCTTCCTCATCGCGGAAGGTGCCGATGTGCATTTCGTAGATGACCAGCTCATTCCACGGCGGGAGCTTGAACGCGTCCCCCTGCCAGTCGAACGACGGATCATGCACGATGCTGTTGCCGACGGAGTTGGTGACCTCGCGAGCATACGGATCGATACGCGAGAGCCGTTGCTCGCCGTTGACAATCAAGTACCGGTATTCGTCGCCGACCTTGGCTTCCGCGACTTCGCCGTACCAGACGCCGTTGTCTTCTTTCACGAGCGGATGCCGTTGTTCGTCAAAGGCGTTGAAGTCGCCCATGACAAAGACCGCCTCGGCGTGCGGCGCCCAGACGCGAAACGCCACGCCCTGTTCAAACGGTAGCGCGCCCATCCCTTGTTGTCGCGTCGCGGTAATCGCCGAAGCCATGGTCAGCCATCCTTTCTGAGTACGTTGGTGCAGCGCGCCGTTGAGCCTAGCACTGGCGTCGGGCGCGAGCAAATAATTCTGACGTTCCGGAAACCACGGTGGACGATCTCGCGCCAATTGGCCGTAGATTTGGCCCATCGCGTGTGTGAATTGCGGCCATCACGACCTTCCGGCTAGCTCATTTCATTTGCGATGCCAAGGACCACAAGAATTCTGGCCAAACTGGGCTGGAGCTGCTTGCGGCTAAAATTTTGGCCTATTTTCGCCGCTGGCCGTTGCGGAACCGCCCGGCCCCATTAGAATACGCTCGACATGGACTTTGACGCGGTTCCCTCAGGCTGAAGGACATTCCCCCATGGGCAGGCAGTGGTTGCAGGGACTCGTCGTGGCGCTGGTGATGACGGCGCCCGCGTATTCAGCGGACCTGGCGGCCGCCATCGAGGCGGTACAACGCGTGGGCCATCTGGGGGCCGGGAACACGTCGGCTCAACAGTCCTGGCCAGCACTGGCCGCAGCCACGCCGGAGGAATTGCCGGTGCTGCTGGAAGCCCTGGACGACAGCAACCCGCTGGCGGCCAATTGGTTGCGCGCCGCGGTGGACGCTGTCTGCGAACGCACCATCGCCAAAGGAGACAAGCTGCCTGCCGCCGCGCTGGAGAAATTCACGCTCGATACCAGCCACGCGCCGCGCGCTCGCCGGCTGGCGTATGAATGGCTTGCGAAAGCCGACCCCACGGCCAGCGACCGTCTGATCCCCGGCATGCTGAACGACCCCAGCGTGGAATTCCGCCGGGACGCCGTGGCCCGCCTGCTCGATGCGGCCGGCCAGGAAACGGACGCGGAAAAGTTGAAGCCGTTGTATCGCACCGCGCTGGGCGGCGCGCGCGACTTGGACCAGGTGCAAGCCATCGCCGGCAAGCTCAAAGAGTTGGGCGACGAAGTCGATCTCTCCCGCCACTTTGGTTTCTTGTTCGCCTGGAGTGTGATCGGCCCGTTCGACAACGTCGGCGGAAAAGGTTTCGCCACGGCGTATCCACCGGAGCAGGGCATCGATTACAGAGCGGAGTATCCCGGCAAGACCGGTCTCGCCCGCTGGCAGCCGCACACGACAGTCGACCCGATGGGTGGCGTCGACGTGAACACGATTCTCGCCAAAGAAAAGGGCGTCGCCGCCTACCTCGCCACCGAGTTCATCTGCGAGTCGGGCCAGGACGTCGATTTTCGCTGGGGCACCATGAACGCCACGAAGCTGTGGCTGAACGGCGAAGTACTAGCCGAGCACGAAGTGTATCACTCGGGCGAAGATCTGGACCAATATATTGCTCGCGGCCATTTGAAGCCCGGCAAGAACATCATTTTGATGAAGGTCTGCCAGAACGAGCAGACCGAGAATTGGGCTGACAGTTGGAAAGTCTCACTGCGCGTCTGCGACGAGACCGGCACGGCGATTCTCTCCAGCGATCGCCCCGAAAAGAGTCCCACGCAACCTGCGGACGCAACGCCCAGCAAGCTGTAACGCGGCGAGTTCAATCAATTCCCTTGAAGTCGATCACTATGCGTTCTTCAATCACGATTCGTTCGCTTTCGCTCCTTGGCTGTGCCTGCTTCGCCATGACCTGCATGGCGGCCGACTGGCGGCAATTCCGCGGCACCGACAACAACAGTGTGGCCGGCGATGTACAACTCCCGTTGTCGTGGAGCGATACCGAAAACGTCGCCTGGAAGGTCCCGCTCCCGGCGCGCGGCGTATCGAGCCCGATCGTCGTGGGCAATAACGTAATCGTCACATCGTCGTCGGGCTTCAAGCAGGATCGCCTCTGCGTCAGTTGCTATGACGCGAAGACCGGCGCGCAGCGCTGGCAGCGCGAGTTTTGGGCGACGGGGCGCACGCTCTGCCATCCCACGAGCTCCAATGCCGCGCCGACTCCGGCCAGCGACGGCGAGCGGATCTTCGCCTTCTTTTCGTCAAACGATTTGATCTGCCTGGACCTGGACGGCAACTTGCTTTGGTTGCGCGGGCTAACGTACGATTTCCCCACGGCGGCGAACGACGTCGGCATGGCTTCGTCCCCCGTCGTGGCGGACGGTACCGTCGTCGTGCAGATGGAATGCGAAGGCAATTCCTTTGCCGCCGGCATCAATGCCTTGACCGGCGAGACGCGTTGGCAATCGCCACGTCCGGCGGAGCAGAACTGGACGTCGCCAATCGTCTGGCGCGGCGGCAACGCCGGCCAGGATTTGGTGCTGTTGCAATCCGGCGATCGCCTCACCGCGCATGATCCGATGTCCGGCGAAGTGGTCTGGGAGTACGCGGCCGATTGCGCCGGCATTGCCTCGTCGTTGGCGATTGGCGATACCGTCTATGTTCCCGCCGGCGGCATGACAGCCCTCAAATTCCCCGAACCAGGCAAGCCCGAGGCCGTCTGGCAAGAAAACAAACTGAGTTCGGGCAATGCGAGCGCAGTAGTGCACGACGGCAAGCTCTACGTGCTGAATAGTGCGGGCGCATTGACCTGTGGCGACGCCTCGACCGGCGCGGTCGTTTGGCGCGGACGACTGAAGGGTTCCTTCTGGGCCACTCCGGTGCTGGCGGGCAATCATCTTTATTGCGTGAACCAGGAAGGTCTCGCGCAGGTGTTGGACCTGGGAGCGGAAGGGAAGATCATTGCCGAGATTTCCTTCGGCGAACCGGTCATGGGGACGCCGGCAGTCGCGCACAACGCGCTCTACGTCCGGACCGACGGCAAGTTATGGAAGATTGAAAAAAGCGGTCAGTAAGCAGCGTTGCTTGTGTTGCCCTGCTCTTGAACCGCGTCGGCCGTATGGATTACCTCGCCATTGCCCTGGCAGTCGTCTGGTTTTTGTATTGCCTGGGGGTGCTACGGAATCTCTTTTGGTCGCCGACGCTGCCGCCGCGCAGCGCGCTGCCGGCGCCAACAACGCCTTATCCCGTGTCGATCGTCCTAGCCGGGCGCGACGAGGGACGCCGGATCGAACAGACCGTGCGCCGGCTCTTCGCCCAATGCGACGTGGAGTTGCAAATCATCGTCGTCGACGATCGTTCGCGCGACGATACGCCGCAGGTGTTGGCGCGATTGAGCGCGGAGTTTCCGGAACTGGAAGCCGTGCGCATTGAAACACTGCCGCCGTGCTGGCTGGGCAAGACGCACGCCTGCCACGTCGGCTCGCTACGGGCGCGGCATCCGTGGATCTTGTTCAGCGACGCCGATTGCCACATGAGTGACGATCTCGTCGCCCGGGCGATTGGCATGGCGGAGCGCGAACGCGCCGACCACTTGGCGTTGTTCCCCGGCATCGACGCGCAAGGCGCGATCACCCGCGCCGCGGTCGTGGCTTGGACGCAGTACTTAATTCTGTATGCCCCCGCGTCGCGCATCAATCGAGACCGCGGCCGCGCGGCGATGGGCGTCGGCGCGTTCAATTTGCTCAAGACCTCGACCTACCGCGCCATCGGCGGGCACGTGCCGTTGCGGATGGAAGTGCTGGACGATGTGAAACTCGGCGTGATGGTCCGCCGCGACGGTTATCGCGAACGCGTCTACGGCGCGATGCACGAGTTGGAAGCCGAATGGGCCGGCAGCATCGGGCAGATGATTCGCAACCTGGAGAAGAACTGGTTCGCGGGCGTCGACTATAGCCTGCTGCGCGCCGTCCCGCTGATCTTGATGTTGCTCACGTTCTGGGGCGGCGCGATCACCGCTCCGCTGTGGTCGTCGCACTACGGTTGGTGGACGTTCGCGGCGTTGTGCAGCACCGCGATTCCCGGCGCGTTTTACATGCGCCGTTCCGGCTGGCCGCTTTGGACGGCGGCCCTGGTGCCAATCTGCCACCTGGCGTTTTCGTTGGCCGGCATCAATTCCACCTGGAAAACGATGCGGCAAGGGGGCGTCCGCTGGCGCGACACGTTCTATCCGTTGGCGGAATTGAAACAGGGCATCGTTCGCTTTGAAAAACCGCCGGCATAGCATGCGCTACGCGTGAATCGCCTGATTGCTGACGGCGAGTGCGGCTTCCTTGATCGCTTCTGAGAGCGTCGGGTGCGCGTGCGACGTGCGGGCGATATCTTCGGCCGTGGCGCCGAACTCCATCGCGGCAGCGCCTTCAGCGATGAGATCGCCGGCCCGCGCTCCGAGGATGTGGATACCGAGGACGCGGTCAGTTTCGGCGTGCGCTAGGATCTTCACGAAACCGTCGACTTCGTCGAGCGTTCGCGCGCGGCCGTTGGCGCGGAAGGCGAAACGGCCCTTACGATACGGAATGTTCGCCGCGACGAGTTGTTCCTCAGTCTGGCCGACGGCGGCGATTTCCGGATGCGTGTAGACGACCGCGGGGATGGCGTCGTAATTCACGTGCCCGTAGCCGGTCGTGATCAAGTCCGCGCAGGCGACCCCTTCTTCTTCGGCCTTGTGGGCCAGCATCGGCCCGCGGATCACATCGCCGATCGCGTACACGCCGGGCGCCGAGGTCTCGAAATGCTCGCTCACAGGGATGCGGCCCTTGTCGTCCAGCTGCACGCCAATCGTTTCCAGGCCTAGTCCGTCCGTGTTCGGTCGGCGACCGACGGCGAGCAACACGCGATCGCAATGAATTGGCTCAGCGTCGGCGCATTCGACCACGCAGCCATCTCCGTCGCGGCGCGCGGCGGTCACCTTGCGGCTGAGTTGAAAATCAAAGCCCTGCTTCTTGAAAAGTTTGTGCGCCTCGCCGGCGACTTCGGCGTCGATGCCGGGCAAGATGCGGTCGAGGTATTCGACCACCGTGACCTGGGAACCGAGTCGGAGCCAGACGGAGCCAAGTTCCATGCCGATGTAGCCGGCGCCGATGACGACAAGATGCTTCGGCACTTCGGCAAACGCCAGGCCTTCGTTGCTCGTGCCGATGCGATCGCCGTCGAGTTCCACCCCCTTGAGCGGCGCGACGTTGCTGCCGGTGGCGATGATGATTTTTGGCGCGGCGAGCGTCGTCTTGCCCGTCGGTCCTTCGACATCGACCACGCCCGGTTGCACGAACCGCCCAAGGCCCTCGAACCGCTCGATCTTGTTCTTCTTGAACAGCGCGTCGATCCCCTTGGTGTTGATCGACACGACCTGTTCCTTGCGGGCCAGCATCGCGGCCAGATCGAGCTCCACGCCTGCCAGCTTGACGCCGTGACGTTCCAGCCCGGCCTTCGCTTTTGCGAAGTGCTCGCTGGATTCCAGCATCGCCTTGCTGGGAATGCAGCCGACCCGCAGACAGGTGCCGCCCAACACGGCGTTCTTGTCGACGCAGGCGACGTTCAATCCACGTTGCGCGGCGCGAATCGCCGCGACATAGCCGCCGGGGCCGCCGCCAATCACGATCACATCAAAGGACTTGGAGGTCATGAGCTTTTTTTTGGTTCACCACGGAGAGCACGGAGGTCACGGTGCGAGGACGTGGGGCGCGCCTACAACGTGTTGCGCCTATTGAATATAGGTCGCCGGGATTGGGGAAGTGGGGCGCGCCGGCAACGTTGGCGTCGAAACAGGTCCACTAGCCCGTTGCGCCCGCAAGGGAGAGAGGACGCCGCCGAGTGATCTAAGCTGAAGGTCTCAGCAGCATCGCCAACAACACGAAGAACACGCACCGTAATTGCGATGGCGCATGGACGCTTGACAAGCGCCGCTCAATATGTCACCTTTTAGTTACCTATGGGCCGGCCCGATCAAATCGACGAGGTCTTCGCGGCGCTCGCGCATGCGGCGCGGCGGAAGATTCTGGACGTGGTGAAAGAACAGCCGGGCTGCGGCGTGCATGACGTTTGCGATCATTTCGAAATGACCCGCATCGGCGTGATGAAGCATCTGCGGATTCTGGAACAGGCGAACCTGATTACTTCCGAAAAACATGGTCGGGTGCGGCGACTTTATTTCAATGCTGTGCCGATCCAGATGATTTACGACCGCTGGACGACGGAGTTCAGCGCTTATTGGGCGGCTGGTTTAACGCGCATCAAATACCGTATTGAGTCAGCCCGCGGTAACGATGCGACGCGCAAGCCGGCCGCCCGGCAAAACCCCGAGAAGCGAAAGCGACGTCATGGCTGAGCGCGAGCCGATCAAGTTCAAGATTTTCATTCGTGGCACGATCGAGCAAGTCTGGCACGAGCTCACCAAAACCGGCGAGCCGCAGCAATGCTTCTTCAACAACGTGCTGCACACGACCGGCTTGAAAGTCGGCGCCCCGATTCGCATGCGCTCCCCAAATGGCAAGTACACGGCAGTCGTTGGCGAGGTGCTGGAGTTCGATCCTCCGCACCGCTATGTGACGTCGTTTCGCTTCACCAACTACGACGACCCGCCCTGTAAGGTGATCCACGAATTGAAGGAAGTCCCCGGCGGCGTGGAATACTGCCTGACGGTGGAGAAGGTCCCGGCCGGCACAAAGACCGAACACGACATGGCCCGGGGCGGCACGCTGATCATCAACACGCTGAAGGCGATGGTTGAAAACGGCCGCCCTTCCTTCGGCACTCGGATGCTGTTTGTACTGTTCAAGGTTTTAGGTCCGGTCACGCCGAAACGATGTCGATCGGAACACTGGCCGCTGTAGGGTGGCAAACACAATCCTAACATCTGTCTTTCTTCCCTCCAGCTCGTCCCCCGTTTATAGTCTCCGGTTGACGGCGCCCGGTTCTTCAGTCCGGGCGGCGGGAACAGATTTGTCGCGTCCACAACAGGGTCGCCTGGGCGGGCCTCGCGCGCTTGCCATGGGCAGGGGAGGAGCAGGCTATGTCGCGTTCACGTCTGGCTGGATTGCGCTCGCGTCGCGCTCGTCGTCGCTTTCAGCTTGAACCCTTGGAAGATCGCCGACTGTTGCATGGCGATTTCGATCTGCTTGTCTTTTCCAAGACCGCCGCCTTCCGGCACGATTCCATCGACGAAGGCATCGCGGCGATTCAGGCGCTGTCCGTGGAACATGAATTCAACGTCACCACGTCCGAGGATGCGGCGATCTTCAACGACGTTGATCTAGCGCCGTTCGAGGCCGTCGTATTTCTCAGTACGACGGGCGACGTTCTGAATGCGACGCAGCAAGCCGCTTTCGAGCGCTACGTGCAGGCCGGCGGCGGGTACATCGGCGTGCATGCCGCGGCGGATACCGAATATGGCTGGGCGTGGTATGGCGAACTGGTCGGCGCATACTTTCAAAGCCATCCGCCCGGGACGACGAGCGCCACGGTGCGCGTGCTGGACTCGGTGCATCCGTCGACGGTCGAGTTGCCGGCGGAATGGGTGCGCACCGACGAGTGGTACAACTACTCGTCGAACCCTCGCGGCGACGTGCATGTGTTGATGACGCTCGACGAATCGAGCTACGCGGGCGGCACGATGGGCGCCGATCATCCGATCTCTTGGTGCCACGAGCACGACGGCGGCCGCTCATGGTACACGGGCCTCGGGCACACGTCGGCGTCGTATAGTGAACCGAACTATCGGCAGCATCTGCTGGGCGGCATCGAGTGGGCGGCCGGCGCCGTGGAAGGAGATTGCGGCGCCACGATCGAGAGCAACTACGAGAAGGTGGTGCTCGACAGCAACACGAACAATCCGATGGAGTTGGCCGTGGCCAACGACGGCCGCGTATTCTTCGTCGAGCGCGGCGGCGATGTGAAGGTCTACCAGCCAGAAAGCGGCGCCACCGCTACGCTCGGCCACATCAACGTCTTCACTGGTAACGAAGACGGGTTGCTCGGCATCGCTCTGGATCCGAATTTCGACGGCAATCAGTGGATTTATGTCTTTTATTCGCCCCCGGGGGCGATCGCCAGGCAGCACGTGTCCCGCTTCACGTTGGTGGGCAATCAACTGAATCTGGCGAGCGAGGAAGTGCTGCTGGAAATCCCCACGCAGCGCGCACAGTGCTGCCATTCGGCTGGCTCGCTGACGTTCGGTCCCGACGGCACGCTGTATATTTCGACGGGCGACAACACAAACCCGTTTGAATCGGACGGGTTCGCGCCGATCGACGAGCGTCCGGGACGCTCTCCTTGGGACGCGCAGAAAAGCTCGGGCAATCGCAACGACCTGCGCGGAAAAATTCTGCGCATCAAACCGACGGACGACGGCGGCTACACGATCCCCGATGGGAACCTCTTCCCGGCCGACGGCTCGAATGGTCGCCCCGAGGTGTATGTGATGGGGAACCGGAACCCGTTCCGCATCGCGGTAGATTCGGAGACCGGTTGGCTCTATTGGGGCGAAGTCGGCCCCGACGCAAACAACCCGAACTCCAATCGCGGTCCGCAAGGCTACGACGAGTTCAATCAAGCGCGTGGGGCGGGCAACTACGGGTGGCCGCTGTTCGTCGGCGACAACCAGGCGTACCGCGAATACGATTTTGCGACCGGCGTTTCCGGTCCGGCGTTCAATCCGGCCGCGCCGCTGAACAACTCGCCGAACAACACGGGCTCGCAGCAGCTTCCCGCGGCGCAGCCGGCCTGGATCTGGTATCCCTATGGCGCTTCGACACAGTTCCCGGAGCTTGGTTCCGGCGGGCGGACCGCGATGGGCGGGCCGACCTATCACTTCGATGCGGAATTGGAATCGGATCGCAAGCTGCCCGGCTATTACGACGACACGGTGTTCATCTACGAGTGGTCGCGCAATTGGATCAAAGAGGTCAAGCTCGACGACGCCGGCAACGTACTGGCGATCAACCCGTTCCTGCCCAGCATGGACCTGCGGCGTCCGATGGACATGACAATCGGTCCTGACGGAGCCATCTACATGATCGAATGGGGGACCGGCTTCGGCGGCAACAACGCCGACTCGCAGTTGATCCGCATCGATTACTTGCGCAACAATCGCCCGCCGATCGCCGTGGCAAGTTCTGACGTCGGCGCGGGCCCGGTGCCGCTCGAAGTGCATTTCTCGAGCGCCGGCTCGGGCGACGGCGTTGGTGGCCCCGTGACATTCGCCTGGGATTTCACCACGGACGGCGTGATTGACTCGACCGAGCCAAATCCAACTTTCACGTACACCGTAGCTGGGAACTATACCGCGACGCTCGCGGTGACCGATCTAGACGGGAACACGGTCCTCGCGACGGTGCCGATTGCGGCCGGCAATTCGGCGCCGGTGGTGACCTTGATCGCGCCCGGTAGCGGTTTGATTTATGACTGGGGCGATCTGATTTCGTATCGGGTGCAGGTGTACGACGTCGAGGACGGCAACACCGAGGACGGCGGCATTGATTGCGGCGACGTCGTCGTGCAACTCTTTCAAGGACACGACACGCACTCGCATCCCTTGGAGGAATACACCGGCTGCATCGGGACGATTCAAGCGCCGGCCGGGCATGGCGGCAACGGGGACGACTTGTTCCTCGTCGTAGAAGCCCGCTACACCGACCGAGGCGCACCGGGCGTGGGTTCGTTTACCGCGCGGCAAGCGGCCGTCTTGCAACCGCGGCGGATTGAGGCCGAACACTTCGATTCTGCGTTCGGCGTCCAGGTGGAGGCCACGTCGGATCGCGGTGGGGGCGGCGAAAACGTCGGTTTTATTGATAACCAGGACTACCTGGTCCTGCGGCCAATGGATCTGACCAACGTGGATGCATTGCGGTTTCGCGTGGCGTCGGCCGGTCCCGGCGGGACGATCGAAGTGCGGGCTTCGCAGGGAGGGCCGCTGCTCGCCACGGCCATTGTTACGCCAACAGGTGACTGGCAAGTGTTTAAGAACGTCACCGTGCCCATTGAGCCGTTGTTGGGCGTCAGGTCGCTGGTGCTGACCTTCCGCGGCACGGAACCCTCGCTGTTCAATCTCAACTGGATCGACTTCCTCCGCCGCGACGATACGCGGCCCACCGCGATGGACGACGCGTATGTTGTGCCGAATCATCAGGACTTCGTCGTCGGCGGATTGGGCGTCCTCGGCAATGACTTCGACGGCCAGCTCGATCCGCTTCGGGCGCGCGTCGTTGCACAGCCGGATCATGGTTTCGTGGAGTTGAACTCCGACGGCTCGTTCACGTATACGCCGCAGAACGAGTACCTCGGCCCGGCGAGTTTCAGCTACGTGGCGGAACAAGGCGCGCCGACCACGGTGGTGCCACTCGGCTCGACGTGGCGCTACTTGGACAACGGCAGCAACCAAGGAACGGCCTGGCGCGCGAAGGAGTTCGATGACGACGCCTGGGCGACCGGCGCGGGCCAGTTCGGCTACGGAGACGGTGACGAAACCACCACGGTCGGTTTCGGCCCAAACTCCGGGCAGAAGTACATCACGACGTATTTCCGGCATACGTTCCAGGTGGACGATCCGGACAAGTACGCTTCGCTCAAGCTTCGCATTCTAAGCGACGACGGCGCCGGCGTATTCGTGAATGGCGAGCTCGTCGGCTATTGGAACCTTACCGAAGGCGCACCGTTCAATGGCGGCGCCGGCGTCGTCATCGGCGATAGCAGCGAAGAAGCGTTCATCGAATTCACCATCGACCCAACCGACCTGGTCGCGGGCGAGAACGTGTTGGCCGTGGAAATCCATCAATTCAACGGTCAAAGCACCGACCTCAGCTTCGACCTGGAGCTGATCGGCGTTTTGCAATCGGAAGTGACGACGGTGCAGCTTGACCTGCGTGTGCCGTTGATCGGCGATACGAACAACGACAACGTGGTCAACATTGTCGACTTGAACAACGTCCGGAATAACTTCGGCGGCGAAGGGCTCGGCGATACGGACGGCGATAGCGACGTGGACATCACGGACTTGAACAACGTTCGCAACCATTTCGGCGCGTTCGGCCCTGCGGGGTTGGTGGCCGCGACGCGCATTTCGGGGCGCGGAACAATCGCGGACGAACGCGATGCGTTCGCGACGCGCGACGGCAACTCCGTGCGCGATCTGGTGTTCACCATGCGCCCGCGCAAGCAGCGAGAACTGAGGTTGCCGCCGCTTGCTGGCCGTTGGGACGCCGGCCTACTGGAGTGGCTCGACGAGCAGTCATAGGACACCGTCCATTTTCGCGCCATCGTCTCCTTTCGCTCCGCGAAAGGGCGGTTCCTTTCGCGGAGCGAAAGGAGACTGTGGGGTGCAAATCGCCGCGTTTTCTGACCTAGACTTCCGTGGCTGTGAAACTCGCCTCATCGCTTCCCGGAGGATATTGGTTATGTCACGTTCCATTCTGACGCGCCGTCAATGCCTCGGCGCCGGCGCGGCCGTCGCCGTGGCTGCTTCGTGTTCCGCTCGATTGCAGGCGGACGAAAGCTCCGCGTCGGTCGAACCATTTCCCACGACCGCGGAGGAGGCCCTAACTCGGCTGAGGGATGGGAATCGGCGATTCATTTCCGGTACCGCCAGGCATCCGCACGCGGAGTTAGCCTGGCGGCGCGATTTGGAGCAAACGCAGAAGCCGTTCGCCACGGTGTTGAGTTGCAGCGATTCCCGCGTGCCACCGGAATTGCTGTTCGACCAGGGCTTCGGCGACTTGTTCGTGATTCGGGTCGCCGGGCATGTGATCGATCCCTCGACGCTCGGCAGCCTGCAATACGCCCTCGTGCATTTGAAGACGCCGCTGTTCTTAGTCTTAGGACACGAGCATTGCGGGGCAGTGACCGCCGCAGTGCAGGCGCTATTGGGCGAGCACCAGGAGCCGGCAAAGATTCAGGCCTTGGTCGATATGGTCGAGCCGGGGCTCGAAAAAATGGACCTGCATGGCGAGCGCGACGCCGTCGTGCGCCAGGCCGTGGCGGCGAACGTCCGCTGGACGCTGCGGCAACTCACGGACATTGTCCAAGATTCCACGCAACTCGCCGGCGCGGTCTATGAACTCGATCGCGGCGAAGTGGAAATGTTGACCTAAGGAGAATTGAAAGCAGGGCGTCGGCTGCCACTTGCTATCGCCGTTGGGGCGCATCATTCTTACGTCTTTCCCCTCGCGTGGATTCGTAAGAGAGAAATGATGCGCCCCCTATGCTTTCTGATCGTGTTGCTCGGCGTGTTGCTTCAGCATGGCGTGGCTGCGCCTCCCAACATCGTGTTCATCGTCGCCGACGATCTCGGCGTGAACGATTTGCGCTGCTACGGTCGCGAGGACCACGCCACGCCGCGGCTCGACGCCCTGGCGGCACAAGGCGTGCGATTCACGTCGGCCTATTGCGCCCAGCCGATTTGCTCCGCGTCCCGCGCGGCGCTGATGACAGGCAAATCGCCCGCGGAACTGCATCTCACCACGTACTTGCCGGGGCGACCGGACGCTCCCAGCCAGTTACTGTTACACCCGCCGATCGAAAAGCAACTGCCGCTGGCCGAGGTGACGATCGCGGAGACGCTCAAGGCGGCCGGCTATGCGACGGCCTGCATCGGCAAATGGCACTTGGGCGACGCTGGGTTTTCGCCGCGTGAGCAGGGCTTTGACGTGTACTTTCCTGGCCACGCGAAGACTGAGCCGTCTTCGACGGAAGGGGGTAAAGGGGAATTCGAGTTGGCGATGGCGGCCGTCGGATTTATCAAAGCTAATCGCGACCGGCAGTTCTTTCTGTACGTGGCACACAACAATCCACACATTCCGCTCGCCGCGCAACCAGAGCGCGTGGAGAAATTCGCGGGCGCGTTCAATCCCACGTACGCGGCGACGATCGAAACGCTC
The DNA here is from genome assembly GCA_034440135.1 of Planctomycetia bacterium. NCBI lineage: Bacteria > Pseudomonadati > Planctomycetota > Planctomycetia > Planctomycetia bacterium. The sequence goes on along the minus strand of JAWXBP010000102.1, from coordinate 1,273 downwards.
GACGAATCGGTTGGGCAGATCGTCGATTGCATCGATGAATTCGGACTCGGCGAGCAAACATTGATCGTGTTCACTTCCGACAACGGCGGCCTCCACGTGCCCGAGGGAGAACTCACGCCCGCCACGCACAACACGCCGTTCCGGGCCGGTAAGGGCTATCTCTGCGAGGGCGGGCTGCGCATTCCGCTCGTAGCGCGCTGGACGGAGTCGATTCCCGCCGGCGCAGTCGTCGATGCGCCAACGATTAACTCCGATTGGCCAGCGACGTTGGCAAGTTTCGCCTCGTCTGGGAATGCTCCAACGTCACTTACATCGATGTTGCGAGGCGAGCAAGCTTCCTCGCCGCAGACTTTCTACTGGCACTTCCCACACTATACGAACCAGGGCGGTCGACCCGGCGGCGCGATTCGTGACGGGGATTGGAAGCTCATCGAGCATTACGAGGACGGCCGCTGCGAGCTGTTTGATCTCGTGAAGGATCCCGCCGAACGCCACGACGTCGGTGCGGAGCATCCCGAGCGCGTCGCGGAATTGCGCGGCAAATTGGAAGCCTGGCGGCGCGCCAGCAATGTCCAGCAGAACGTCGTGAATCCGGCGTTTGAACTAGCGCGTTGGCGTGCGATCTACGAGGAGTTCGATACATCTGCGGAGCGCGCGGCGGATTCGTTCACTGCAGTTCGCGGCGACTGGACCACCTGGAGGAAACGCATGAAAGCGTCGACCGATCGACGGCGCGATTCCGACTCGCCGACCGGCGCGGTCATCCTCCACGCGCGCGACGCCACGGTGCATGGCGAGAAGCTGCGCTACGAACCGGAAGCCCACAAAGACACGCTGGGCTACTGGGTGAATCCCAACGACTGGGCGGAATGGCAATTCACCGCCCCCGTGTCGGGCGATTACGACGTCGAAGTCCTGCAAGGCTGCGGCGCCGGCAGTGGCGGTGCAGAGGTGGAGCTGCGTTGCGGCGAACAGGTGGTTCGGTTTACGGTCGAAGAGACCGGTCATTTTCAGCGGTTTATCCCGCGCGGCGTGGGACGACTGACGCTGCCGTCCGACCGCTCTTCGACCCTGGAAGTCAGGGCCGTCAAGAAACCGAACGCCGCCGTGATGGACCTGCGGCGGATCACGCTGCGGGGAGTCGACGCCGCTGCGCCGGAGTAGGCCGGAAATAGGCCTCCTCACCAGAATCTGTGGGTGAATTCCGGCTCGGGTAGGCGTCCGAGGTTGTGATAGAGGGCGGTTTCAATGGCTTCGTAGGTGCGGAAGCCGT
>JAWXBP010000101.1 GCA_034440135.1 Planctomycetia bacterium | reverse complement strand
CCGGCCCTATTTGGAGCGCGTGAAGCAAGGTCCGCCGCCGCTCGCGGCCGGACAGGTGTTAGAGGTCGACGCGATGCTCACGCAGGCCGACCTGCTCTTCATGAATCGGCGCGGCGCCGCCAAAGGGGGCGACGGCGATTGGATTGCCATCGATACCAAGCTCCAGGCGAAGCCGGTGCGCGCCTTGAACGGCTCCGCGGAATGGGTGTCCGGCATCCAGCAACCGAAACTGGGCATCGAGCTGCTCGGCCGCATGACGCCTGGGCCCGACGTCGACGTGCTGTTGGAAGACGACCAGAAAAACATGTTGTTGGGCGAGTTGGCGCTCGACGACAGCCGCATCTTGTTCGTGCCGAACGGCTCGTATCTGCTGAACTTGCCATTAGTGAACCAGGAAAACCGAAAGCTGGCCGGCCGGTTGGTCCATGGCGTCGGCGATAACAAGTACGTCGTATTTCTCGAGCCCGGCGATACGCCGGAGATTCTGGACAAGGATCCCAAAGCGGAGGTGCCAGGGTTGGGCAAGATTCTGGCCCGGCCGCCGCTCAATTCGATTGTCTTTCACGCGATCCTGATCGGGCTGATTTTCGCGTTTGTCCGCTTGCCGATCTTTGGCGTCCCGAAGACACTGGCAACCGCGGCGCTGGCCGATTTCGGGCGGCACGTCACGGCGCTCGGCGAGTTGCTGATGTTGACCAAGGACCGGCAATACGCCGTCGGCCGCGTGCTGCACTACCAGCAAATGGCCCGCAAGCAGAAGGAACCGGCGCAGTTGGATCGCCCGGTGGACATCCCGCGGCTGCGCATGCCGGAGGTATGAAGTCACAAGGGTTTCAATTGAATGGAAATCGAGGGTGGCTGGGGTCGAATGTACTCATTCGCCCCCAGTTTAATCAGCCTGGGGGCGAGCGAGTACGCTCGACCCCAGCCACCCTTGATCGCTATCGGCGCCACTGCCTAATTCGAATTCGCATCTCTACCTGTTAGCACGATACGGTGTCTATGAGCGAGCTGGAAGGAAATTCGATCACGCCGGAAATCGCCACGCCTGCGCCGGTGACGACGCCGGGGGATGACGCCGCGCAACCGGCGAATTGGGCGCCGGCGAAGAACGCCGCCACGAAGCAACTCTTCGATCGCGTCGCCAGCGAGATTCGCAAGATCTACGTCGGCCAGGACGAGCTGGTGCTCGGGACGCTCGTGGCGCTGTTCTCAGGCGGGCACGTGCTCATCGAAAGCGTGCCGGGGCTCGGCAAAACGCTTTTCGTGCGCGTGCTGGGCAAGACGCTGGGTTGCCAGTTCGGGCGGATTCAATTCACCGCGGACTTGATGCCGTCCGATATCACCGGCGCGCCGATCTTCGATATGAAGATCCAGGAGTTTCGCTTTCGACCCGGGCCGGTGTTCACGCAATTGCTCTTGGCCGACGAAATTAACCGCTCGCCGGCCAAGACGCACGCGGCGCTGTTGGAGATCATGCAGGAGTACCGCGTCACGGTCGACGGCGTAAGCCATGGGCTGACGCGGCCGTTCCTGGTGTTGGCCACGCAGAATCCGATTGAATCGGAAGGGACGTACAACCTGCCGGAGGCGCAGCTGGATCGGTTCATGTTCAAGCTGCAGGTGGAGTATCCGTCAGCGCAGGAAGAGGCCGAGATCCTCAAACTGCATAGCCGGCAGATCGACATCAACCGCCGGCTGGACGACGAATTGCAAACAGTGACCTCGCCGGAGGAAATCCAGGAAATCCTCCGGCAATGCGGCGAAGTGCTGGTCGACGATCGGCTGGTCAACTACATCAACGAACTGGTCCGCCGCACACGGGAATGGCCGCAGTTCCACCTGGGCGCCTCGCCCCGTGCCGGCATCGCACTGATGCAAGGCGCGCGGACGCTGGCGGCGCTCTCCGGACGCGACTACGCGGTGCCGGACGACGTGGTGCAGATCGCGTTACCGGCGCTCCGCCATCGCGTGATTCTCACGGCCGAGGCGGAAGTCGAGGGTCGCAAAGTCGACGAAGTGCTCATGGAACTGATGCGGACGATCGAAGTGCCTCGCGTTTAGCGACGGCGCAGTCCTTCGCGGTTTTTCACCACGGAGGCACGGAGAGAGAAGAGTGCGGAGGGCGTTTTGAACCGCGGAGGCGCTGAGACGCAGAGGTAAGGAGTTTGAATTATTCAGTGTTTTTGCACACAATCTCCACTGAAAACTTCAAACCATCTCTCCCCTCCGTGTTCTCCGTGCCCTCCGTGGTGAAGCCTCGGCAAAGCCTCGGTTCACCGAATGGGCCGTTTGAAGAATAGGACGCCGGACGGGGCATTTGTGCCCATCACGCCGCACATTTCCCAGCCTTCGCCGCCGTAGCGGTTGACTTCCTGGATGCCGGCGTTGATTGAGACCATCGTGTATTCCCAGCGTTGGGCTTCGACGCGTCCCTGATAGGCCGCCTGGGGAGCGCCGGGATTCCAGCCCAGCCAGGCGACGAGGGAGATCAACGCGCAGGCGACCGCGAGAGTGAACTTCCTGTTCATGGGTTACTCCTTTTGAGACTTGAAGCGGGCGAGTCGCCCGAGTTTGGCCGGCGGTTATTCCGACAAGGTCTTCGGTTTGTACTCGTGCGGCCGTTTGCGGACGACGGTGGCGGTGACAATCGTGTCGGGTGTCGGCGGATTGTCCTTTTCGGGGTTACGGCGTTGAAGGTGGTCCACGACATCCATGCCTTCGATCACGCGGCCGAAGACCGTGTGCTTGCCGTCCAGCGTCGACGTAGGCACGAACGTGATAAAGAACTGCGATCCGCCGGTATCGACCGCCTCTTGCTTGGCCATGCTCAGGCTGCCGCGGAAGTGTTTGCGGAAGTTCGGATTTACGCATTCACAAGCGATCCGGTAGCCCGGGCCGCCGGAGCCGTCCCCCTTGGGATCGCCCCCTTGTGCCATGAAGTGCTCCAACACGCGATGGAACGGCGTGCCGTTGTAGTAGCCCTTCTCGACGAGACTGATGAAGTTCGCAACGGTGTTGGGGGCTTCGTTCTCGAACAGTTCGAGGACGATGTCGCCTTTTTCCGTGGTGAGTTTGACGCGGGGCAGGTCGTTGGCCTGCGCTTCCTTTTCGCGAATCGCCTGTTCAGCTTCCCAATCGGCCTTGTATTGTTCCAATCGCAGTTGGTAATTCTTGCCGTCGTCGGTTAACGCGCCAGCTTCATCGGCGATCAGAAAATACTTCTCGGCGGTTTCCACATCCCCCAAGACAAAGGCGGCGATCGCGGCCAAATTGTAAATGCCCTTATTGGGATAGTTCGCGTTGATCAGCAGTTGAAACACGCGCAGCGCTTCTTCGTACTGATCGCGATTCAGCGCGTACATTCCCATCGTGGCGATGAACTGGGCGGAGTCGATGTGCTGTTGCGGGTCGGCCAGGTAACGCGTCTCGGCCATCGACTTCAATTTCGCGACCATCTCGTCCCCTTGGTCGCGGAATTGGTTGAACTCCTTTTCGATCTCAATGCGCCGGGGCTCTTCGACCGACTTGTACTCCAACTGCAGCTTCCGCATCTGCTGCATCACGCCGCGCCATTCGTCGAAGAGTTTTTGGAATTCCGGATCAGGAGCCGCAGCGGGTACCGTCGGTTGCGCGGCCGCGGGCTGTGCGGAGCTTTCCGCGACGCCGGACGAAGTGGGCGGCGCGGCGGGAGGATCCTGAGCCAAGGCCGCGCCGGCCAGTGAGAGAGTCAATGCGCCACACAACATCCAACGAGACAACATGGCCGTTTTCCTTGCGATTTCAATGACAATGGTCGGCCTGCCTGGCGACCAATGAGTACCATTTGGATTACGCGAACGCCGCCGCGAGGGTTCACAGACGGCCGGCAGTCTGCCGACGGGTCCACACCCACGCAAAGCCATAGGGGCCTACAAGTTACCATGCAGCGCCAAAACGGTCGAGTCCTGTCCCGAGACGCTGCGAAAGGCGCTGATTCCGGTCATCGGCGCGCTGGGTTATGATAGGGACCGCCCACACGCTTTTCGCCGCGCCCCACTCGGAGGAACACGCCATGCATCGCCGCCGTTTCCTGCAATCGACGACCGCCGCCGGACTTACGCTCGCGGCGCTCCGTTCGCACGCCGCGTATTTTCACCAGGCCAAGCCGAAACGCGTCGGTCTGATCGGCTGCGGGTGGTATGGCAAGTGCGATCTGCTCCGGTTGATTCAAGTGGAACCGGTCGACGTGGTGTCGATCTGCGACGTGGACAGCATCATGGGCAAGGAAGCCGCTGCGCTGGTGGCCGAGCGGCAAAAGTCCGGCAAGGAGCCGCTCCTTTACGGCGACTACCTCAAGATGCTGGCCGAACAGGAGTTGGATATTTGCCTGGTGGGCACGCCCGACCATTGGCACGCACTGGCCATGATCGAGGCGGTGAAGGCTGGGTGCGACGTCTACCAGCAGAAGCCGATCAGCGTGGACGTAATCGAGGGGCAATCGATGGTCGCCGCGGCCCGCAAGTACAAGAAAGTCGTTCAAGTCGGCACACAGCGCCGCAGCACGGCCCATTTGGTCGAGGCGCGCGATCGCGTCATCCGCGAGGGGTTGCTCGGCAATGTTGCGCAAGTGGAAGTCTGCTGCTACTACCACATGCGAGCGAACGAAAATCCGCCCGATAGCGCCCCTCCAGCGAACCTGGACTACGAAATGTGGACCGGCCCCGCGCCGCTGCGTCCGTTCAACAAGTTGACGCACCCGCGCTCGTGGCGAGCGTTCATGGAATACGGCAACGGCATCATGGGCGATATGTGCGTTCACATGTACGACACCGCTCGTTGGATGCTCGATATTGGTTGGCCCACGCGAATCTCCTCCGCGGGCGGCATCCTGGTGCAGAAGGAAAGTCGGGCGAACATCACGGATACGCAGACGGCCACGTTCGACCACGGCGACAAGGTAGTGAATTGGACGCATCGCAGTTGGGGCGACGCGCCGGATCCGGAGTATCCCTGGGCGGTCGTGTTTTACGGCGACAAAGGAACGCTCAAGGCGAGTGTCGAGAAGTATGAATTCAAGCCGCACGGCGACGGCAACACGCTGACCGGCAAGGCGGTCGTCGACATGGACAAGTATCCGGAGGACCGCACGGAGCGCGATCTGGAACCACTGGCCGCGGCGGCCAATCGCGCGCACCAGCGCGATTTCCTGGCCGCGATCGCGTCGCGCACCAAAAGCGTGGCCGACATCGAACAAGGGCACATTTCGAGCGCCAGTTGCATTCTGGCGAATCTCTCGATGCAGCTCGGCCGCACGCTCACGTGGGACGCGGAGAAGCATCAGGTCGTCGGCGATGAAGAAGCCAACAAGCTCCTGCGCCGGCCGTACCGCGCGCCGTGGGTGCATCCGGAACCGGACACGGTGTGATGCGCCGGCATTGCCCCTTCGTCATTAAACCATCTGACGCGGTTGTCCGATGGCTTCGCGCTTCGGGGTGACGTTCAGGATGCGGAAGCCGACGTCGGAATGGATGAAGGCGTAGAGGCAGCCGAGGACCGAGAGCAGGACGCCGCCCGCCAGCCAGCGGTTGTATTCTTCGGCGACGAACACGCCGCCTTGCCCGCGAGGGAATGTGCGAGGCGTCGGTGTTGAGCGCGTAGCGTTCAGCGAGGTCGACGATTTGCGTGAGATGAATCACCGGCACTCCCTCCTTGGCGAAGCGAACCATCACGCCGTCGACGCCACCCAAGCGGCGTGGAAGGTCGAGATTCAGGCCAGGCTCGAACAAGCGTTTGCCCACGCGCTTACCAACCGAGATGGTGCCGCCGCCGACGTTGATGTAGGCCGCGATCGGCCGACCGCCGGCGTGCTGATCGTAGATCGCCATCCGCTTGTCCACGCCTTCGGCAAACGTCGTGGCGTCGACGAACTCCAAGTTATTACGCTGAATCCCTTCACGAATGACCTGGAGCTGCGCTTCGGACATGCCCAGTCCGCGGTCTTCGACGCCGCCGACCGACGCAGCAATCGAACGATGTTGGAACACGCCACGTTCGTAGAGCGCGCGTTCCATATCAAGCCAGAGAAAATGATCATAGTTCGCGCCCCATTGCGAGCTGGCGGCGCTGGAAATGATGACCGGCTTTAACTCCAGCGATTCGACGGCGGCGTACACGCAGCAATTCGTTGCCGGAAATGAACCCGAGACGCCGATGGCAACGGTATCTCCACGACGCACGCCAGCCTTTTGCAGCATCTCCACAATCACGGCGGCGAAGTTCGGGTTTACGGAGACCTGCTTTGCCCGCAAATGGCCGATCACCGTCGTGGCGCCGCTCATCGGCACGCCGATCAGCCCGCTTTCCATGGGATCGCTGGAGGAATCGATGGGAATTCCCTGCCCCAGCCGGGCTTCCTTGACCGCGACCAGCGCGGCGTCGGCGAGTTCCGCGGCGGCGATTTTCTCGGCGTAGTTCGGCTGTGGCGCTTCGACCGGAAAGCGCTCGACAATGGCCACGCCGGCCAAGGACAACACCGCGATCAATGCGAGCGCCCGGCGGGAAATCGCCTGGGGCTTCCAATAGATTTTCTTCATAGCGCCAACTCCGTGCCGAGCGCCAAGATCAGCGACAAACGCACTACGGCGGATGCGGTCAGCAGCGTACTTAGCGTTTCCAGCAACCCTTGCCGATCGATCCAGATGGCAATCAAGCCAGGAATGATGTGTCCGATCACCGCGAATTCCGCGCCGCCCAACAGCGGTTCCACTTCCAGTGCGCCAAACGATACGCGGCTCACGAAGATGCCAACCAGGTAGCCGACCAGCACCATCAGCACGGTGCGCCGCTTGCCATACACGATCGTGATCGTGGACAGCGCATGGACGATCAGATACGTGGCAAACGCCGCGGCCAGCGTCAACGCAACGTCGACGGGCGAGCCGAGGCGCAAAGCGATATAGCCCGGCACCACCATGCCGCCGGCGGCGAGCCCGAACAGTTCGGAAAACAACAAACTAACGACCAGCCCGAGACCGATCGCGAGTGACACCGTGTCCATGCCGTGACCTATCCTCCCAGTTTGTTCGAAAACCTACCGAGTCAGTTCTGCTTCACGTGAAGGCCTCGACCGGCGCTCGCTGACGCGCGGTTTCCGCGTGGTGTTTCGGCCGGCCGCGATTCGCAAAGTAGCGCACCACGTCCAGCCCTGGGCCGCCGATATTGGCCATGCCCATGACTAGCGCCGATGCGCCGGCCAATTCCACCACCGTTTCGAAAATCTCTTCGACCCGCCGATCCTCAGCGAAGGTGAACTTCAACAGGTTCATACCGGCCTTCTCCGCCGCCCGGGCGAAGATGTAGGCGCCGGAACCGATCAGGATGTAGTGATCGGCCGGTTGCCAGGCCGCACAGGCTATGGCCAATTGCCGAGAGCGATCGGGGCGATCCGCGCGGCAATTGAAGATCGCGATGCGGCGTTCGACGTCCGGAAAGCGGGCGATCGCCAGGTTCCAAATCTGCTCGGTCGATTCCGGATCGTTCGCCGCGAAGCCATTCACGAAATACAACTTGCGGCCGAAGAACTCGATTTCATGCGCCGTCATGGCGCCTGGGTCCGGCGTCGCGTCCCACATGCCTTGGAGCGCCGTCTCGCGATCGACGCCGAGGTCCGCGCACACCTGCAACGCCAAGGCGACGTTGTCTTCATGTTCCATGTAGCTGAATCCTGCCAGGTCGTCCGGCGTGATGGCGTCGACGTCGGATTGTCCGACGGCGACCAGGTTCGTGCTCCGATCGCGCGCCGCGTTGGCGAAGACATCGAGCCGGCGTTGTTCCGAAGTGTAAAGCGTTCCTTGCACTGGCACCGTAGCGGCCAGCGCGCAGGCCACGTCATGTTCCGTGGGGCCCATGACGTCCAGGTGATCTTCACGAGCGTTGGTGATCACGCCGTGCGTCGCGCGGACGAGCCGGGATTCGGAGAGCCATTGCAGCGTCGGAATCAGCGCCATGCACTCGATGACGAGCGCTTCGGCGCCAAACTCCGACGCGGCGTCGACGATCCGCAGTTGTTCGATGACATTCGGTTTGGCCGGACGAAACACGGGATACTCGCGGCCATCCGGCAAGATCATTCGGGGCAGCGTGCCGGTCGTTTTGGCGCAGGTGCGAATCCCGCCCGCGCGCAGTCCGGCAGCGATCAATCGCGTCACGCTCGATTTGCCGCGCGTGCCGTTGACGTGAATGCGAATGGGAATTTGCCGCAAGCGCCGGCGATGCGTCCACGATTCCAGCACGCCTCCCGCGGCCAGCAATCCGACCAGGCCAAGTAGGAGGAGCGTGGCGTCCATGGAAGCGCAAAGGCGATGTTCGACAGGGTAGGAGTCACACAGACTCGAGCGAGCAAGTGTAGGTCGCCAAACAATCAGCTGCGGACTACGCACACTAGCCCGACGCGCAAGCGAGGGGGAGCAAGCGCGGAGCTGGGTACGACGTTTACTCAAATCCCACCGCCAGAGCCCCCTCGCTTGCGCGTCGGGCTAGTGCCGATATGGCCGTCGACTCCTTTACCCAGCCACCGGCTGGCGATGATCGTCTTCCAGCCCGAGGCGCTTCATCTTCTTGTAGAGCGTCGTGCGATTGATGCCGAGCGCGTCGGCCGTGAGATGCCGATTCCAGCGGTGCATCTCCAGCACTTCCAGAATGATCTGCCGTTCCGGTCCTTCGAGGGCTTCCTTCAACGTGCGATTGCCGACTGGATGGACGAGCAATGGCGCCGCTTGCACCAGGCTGGGGGGCAGATCCTCCACCCGGACCTGGTCCCCCTTGCCAAGCAACACCGCGCGTTCGACGACGTTTTGCAATTCGCGCACGTTGCCGGGCCAGCGATAACGCTGGAACGCGCCGAGCGATTCCTCGGTGAAGCCGCGCACTTTCTTGCCGGTCTCTTGGCAGACTTCGGCGAGGAAATGTTTGGCCAGGATCGGGATATCCGACAGCCGATCGCGCAGCGACGGTAACTCGATGTTGATCACATTGACGCGATAGAACAGGTCCTGCCGAAAGCGGCCCTGTGTGACGAGCTGACTCAGGTCTTCGTTCGTCGCCAGGATGACGCGCACGTCGACGTGGAAGGTCTTCGAGCCGCCAACTGGTTCGAATTCCAGTTCCTGCAACACGCGCAGTAATTTGACTTGCATGCCGGCGCTGGCGGTGCCGATCTCGTCGAGGAAAATCGTTCCGCCGTCGGCCTGACGAAACTTGCCGACCTTTTCGCCTGTGGCGCCGGTGAACGCTCCGGCCACATGGCCGAATAGCTCGCTTTCCAATAGATTTTCCGGCAACGCGCCGCAGGCCACTTCGACGAACGGCTTATCGCGCCGGCCGCTGCGGCGGTGCAGCGCCCGGGCGATCATGGATTTGCCCGTGCCGCTTTCGCCGGTGACCAGCACCGTGGCCCGCGTGTCGGCGACGCTCTCGATCACATCGAACATGCGCTGCATGCGATGATCGTGCCCGATGACGTTTTCCAGTCCGTAGCGTTCGTCGAGCTGCTGCTTGAGCTGTTGGTTTTCTTCCAGCACGCGACGCTGGCTGAACGCCCGCTCGATCGCCATCTCCAACTCTTGGTCGATGAGCGGCTTGGTCAGGAAGTCGAAGGCGCCGGCGCGGACTGCTTCGATCGCCGATTCCACGGTGCCATAGCCGGTCATCAGGATGACCGACGTGCGCGGGTATTTTTCACGGCAGAGGCTGAGCAAGTCGAAGCCGTCGCCGTCGCGAAGGCGGATATCGATCAAGGCGACTTCATAGGCCTTCTTTTCGAACTGCTTGACGGCCTCGGCGAACGTGGCCGCGACGTCAACCTTATATCCTTGCGAGCGCAGCCAATCGGACATCGACTCCAAGAGCCGCCGATCGTCGTCCACCAGCAAAAGGGTGCCCTGTTTCATAGCCGGCCATTCGGTCGCAAAGGTGAGCGTGTCTACGGCGATCGCGGCGCACTACGAGCCGGTCGACAAACCGATTACGTGGTCCGTCCATTGACGAAAACAACGTGTCCGTCGCAGTTTATCTACGTCACAGGATGTATCCGGTCAACGCGCGGTGCAGTCGTGAAACGTCGCGGAACCAAGCCGCGGACGGCCGGGCGCCTGGTCAAATCCTTACTAAGCGCAGCGCAATTCGATCGCGACGGCGGCCTGCAAAAGTGCCTTGCTATGGGAACCGTTGCGATCCATACAACCCTTCGACAAAGCCGGCTTGCGCTCGGGCGAGGCCGATTGTCATCGGTCGAAGTACTTTCTTCTGCGAGTCGTGTTTATAAGTTTGAATGCGCGAAATCGTTTCCTCTACTTAATCATCCCGCTGTGGCGGGGTCGTCGAGCCATCCACCCTGAGTAAAATGCTACGGTTCGGGAGCGATACGATCGCTATGCGCGGTCGTGGCCGGAACAGGGAACATCAACAGCGAACAGGTGCGGAGCCGACTGATGAGTGTGCGGTTATTGGTGGTGGACGATCACGAGATGGTGCGGATGGGCGTGGAGAGCCTGCTGTCCGGCACCGATGTCGAGGTCGTGGGACACGCCTCGAACGGCAATGAAGCGCTCACCGAAGCGCGGGAGCGAAAGCCGGACGTGGTCCTGATGGATATCCGCATGCCGGACAGCGACGGGCTCGATGCCTTGGAAAAAATACACGCCGAGTTGCCCGAAGTCCGAGTGGTGCTCCTCTCCACCTACGATAACCCGACGTACATGGCCCGAGCCCAGGCGCTGGGCGCGAGCGATTTTCTGCTGAAGGGCTGCTCGCGCGAGACGCTCGTCAACACCATCACCGCCGTGGCGGAAGGGCGCTGCCCCACGCCATTTGGCGAGTTGCGCCGCGTCGCCGGCAAGATGTCGACCAAGCAACTCGATCTCAAGCAGGAAGTGCCGCTCACGCAACGCGAGACGCAGGTCTTGCGGCATCTCGCCTTAGGGCTGAGCAACAAAGAAATCGGCCAATCGTTGACGATCAGTGTCGAGACGGTCAAGGAACACGTGCAGAACGTGCTCCGCAAGATCGACTGCACGGATCGGACTCAAGCGGCTGTCTGGGCCGTCCGCCGCGGATTGGTGTAATCGCGGTACAGAGTCTCCTTTCGCTCCGCGAAAGGTCCGGACCTTTCGCGGAGCGAAAGGAGACTTTGGTTGTCTCGGCCGCGCTCAGCGGCCGGTTTCCGCCACGGTCGCCACGGGGGCTGGCGTCTTGAATTTGAGCGCTGCGCTGGCCTCGCGCGAGCGCGTCATCAATTGCCCCGGCATGATGCCGATCACCAACACAGCCATGGCGCAGAGCGTCATCGCCAGGCTCGCGCCAGGTCCGCCTTGTCCGGCCGGTTCTTTCTCGAGCGGCTTGAAGTACATCGTGGCGATGATTCTTAAGTAGTAGGCCGCGGCGATGGCGGCGTTCAGCATGCCGATGACCGCGAGCGCGATGAACCAATTGCCGAGGCCCGGGAACTCCGTGCCGCCGTCGACGGCAAGGGCGCTGGTAAATAGGGAGAACTTGCCCCAGAATCCGGCCAGCGGCGGGATGCCGGCGAGGCTGAACATGAACACCGCGATCGCCGAGGCAGCCAGCGGTCGTCGCCGCGCGAGACCGGCGAGTTGCTCCACGTTTTCGATCGGCTCACCGGCGTCATCGCCCAAGGTCGCGCCGCCGAGGTAGGTGAGCGCCGCGAAAGTACCCAACGTCGCCAGGGCATAGACCGCGAGGTACAAGAGCGTCGCACCGAAACCGTCCAAACCAATGGCGGCCGGTTCCGCTGAATTCGCGACGCCTTGGGCGGCAAATCCCGCCGCGAGCCCGACCATCAGATAGCCGGCGTGAGCGATGGACGAATAGGCCAACATCCGCCGCAGGTTCTCTTGCCACAGCGCGATCACATTGCCGAGGGTCATCGTCAGCACGGCGAGTATCAACACGACGCGCCAGGCGAACGGCTCCATCTCCGGCATCGCGGCGCCAACGATTCGTAAGAGAGCGACCACGCCGGCGATTTTCGGCGCAACCGACAGCAGTCCGGCGATGGGATGCGTGGTGCCTTGGTAAACGTCCGGCGCATAGAAATGAAATGGCACCGCGGTGAGTTTGAACCCCAGTCCGGCGAACAGAAACACCAAGCCCAGGCCGGCAATTTGTTGCGCCGTCGATTTCGCCATCGGGCCATCGGCCGCGGAGAGTAAGTCGCGTTGCGCCCCGAGCACTTTCGCCAGATCCGCCAACTGCGTGCTGCCGGCGACGCCGTAGAGGAAGCTGAAACCATAGAGCATCAACGCCGCGGCGAGGATGCTCAAGTAAAAGTACTTGGCCGCCGATTCCTGCCCGTGGGCGTCGTCACGGCCCAGGTAAAGCAGCAAGTAGGTCGGGAAGGTGACGAGTTCCAGGCCGAGGAACATCAGCACCAATTCGCCGCTGCTGGCGACGAGCATCAAGCCGGCGCAGATCATCAGCAGCGTGCCGACCATCTCGGACGCCGCGGCCTTGAATGAGAAACGCGACATCATCAGCACCATCAGGCCGCCCACGACCAGCGACAACCAGCGCACGTAGTTCGCCAGGTCGTCGGCCAGCACCGGCCCCAGTCCGCCGGTCGCTTCCGGCGAAGTCCACAACGCATAGGCGGCGGCGAGAATTCCGGTGAAGCCCAGGTAGCTCCACAACTCGCGAGCGCGCACCATCGCGCCGGCGACGTAAATCACCGTCGCGACGGCGATCAGAATGATCTCCGGCGTGAGGTACTTCACTACGGCGAACGACATGTAGGCGGGAATCGACGCGTCAGGGGGCATGCGCGGGACCTGCGACGGTAGAAGTCGGAACTCGGAATGCGGAATGCGGAATGTCAGACACGTTCGCAACCAACTCGTTTCGAGGACCGAGTTCCTCGCCTTGAGTGAGCATCACCGGCGCATGTCGGCGCTCCATCGCCATCGTAGCCGGCATGGAAAGGCGCTCGATATCCGGCTGCATATGTTCAAGGAAATAGCCTGGCTTCAGACCGATCCAGAACACGAACACCACGAGTGGAATCAGCGCCGCCATTTCGCGGAAATTCAAGTCAGGCACATGCGACTCGTGGGCGTGGCCGCTGATTTCTCCATGTTGCACGTGCGGCTCTTTGAGCGGCCCGAAGAAGACGCGTTCCACGAGCCACAGCATATACCAAGCGCCCAGCACGACGCCGAGCACCGCCAGCACGGCGAAGACCATGTATGCTGTTTCCCAGCCCACCGGAGCGCCGCCCCAAGCCCGTTGGAACATGCCAGTGAGCAGCATAATTTCACCGGCAAACCCGTTCATGCCAGGCAGGCCGATGCTGGAGAACGTCATCAACAGCAGGAAAAACGCCAGGCACGGCGTGCGCCGCGCGATACCGGAATACGCCTTGATGTCGCGGGTATGGTAACGCTCGTAGAGCATGCCGACGATGGCGAACAATCCGCCAGTCGACAGCCCGTGATTAATCATCTGCAACGTACCGCCGGCCAGGCCGAGTCGGTTGAGCGAGAACAGCCCGAGCAAGCAGAAGCCCATGTGACTGACGGAGCTGTACGCGATCAGGCGTTTGATATCGCTCTGAGCCAGCGCGACAAGCGCGCCGTAGATGATGCCGGCCGCCGAGAGCCCCAACAGCCACGGGGCGCAAGCGGCGGTCGCCTCGGGCAACATCGGGATACTGAACCGCAGAAAACCGTACGTGCCGATCTTGAGCAAGATGCCGGCCAAAATGACGCTGCCCGCGGTTGGCGCCTGCACGTGCGCGAGCGGCAGCCAGGTGTGCAACGGGAAGAGCGGCACCTTGATCGCAAAGCCAGCGAACAACGCCAGAAACACCGTCAACTGCCAACCGTAGCTCATCGGCGTCGCGCTGAGAGCGTCGGTCAACGCTTGGATGGAAAACGTCAACGTCGCCGCTTCGCCCGGCGCGGGATGTTTGAACACCCAGAGGACGATCGCCAGCAAGCCAAGAAACGTCAACACGCTGCCAGCGAGCGTGTAGAGGAAGAACTTGATCGCGGCTTGCCGTCGCTGTTCGCTCCCCCAGATGCCGATCAGGAAGAACAGCGGAATGAGTGTGAACTCGAAAAACACGTAGAACAGAATGATGTCGCGCGCCGCGAAGACGCCGAGCATGCCGGATTCGAGCAGCAATAATAGCGCATAGAAGGCCGGCGCGCGATCCTCGATCGCCTCCCAACTCACCAGCACCGCGGTTACAGTCAGCAGGGCGCTCAGGCCGAACATCCACAGACTCAAGCCGTCCAGTCCCAAGCTGAAACGGATATCAACGCCGGAAATCGCGCCGCGCAGCCAGTCGTAGTCGAACGCCACCGGACCTTCCGGGTAGTGGAACACGAGCCAACCGGCGCAGCCGAGCGTCACCAGCGTCGTCACCAGCGCGGTCAATCGCGCGGCGGCGCGTCCGCCTTCGCTCCAGGCCCAGATTCCGCCCGCTCCGAACAATGGCAGCAAGACGGTGAGTGCGAGTAAATTCAGCATCGTACGTTTGTCAGCACGCTGGTATTGATCGAATCCGACGTTCAGCCCCGAAGGGGCGGCAGATAGTAGCCAGGGGTGCAAACCCCTGGAAAGCGCGTCCCACCGGATACCTAAGCCCCAACGGGGCGACACCTTTGGAACGCGTCGTATGAGTGCCGCCCCGTTGGGGCTAATGTTATTCTTCCACTTCCTTCCAGGGGCTGGCGCCCCTGGCTATTGTCTATCGCCCCTTGGGGGCTGCTTCAATGCGAAGCTTTTGTAGCTCTTCCTCAGTGATAGATTCTTCACGGCCGTTCTCAGTACTTCACAAGCTCCGCCGGACACTACGTCCCCGGCCAAATCAATGTCAACAACAGCACGGCGAGCGCCATGGCCATCGCCAGGGCGTAGAACTGCACCAACCCCGTTTGCAACGACCGCAGCACGCCGCCGAGTTTTCGCGGGATGTATCCGCACAGGTTCACCAGGCCGTCGATGATCACCCGATCGAACAAGTAACTCACCGCGGCGAGCGCCTTCGTCGGCCAAACGACTAGCACGGTGTAAATCTCGTCCCACCAGAACTTGTGCAGCGAGGCGTTATAAAACGGTCGCAGCAGCCGAGAAATCACGTCCACTTCGCGACGGTCTCCCAGGTACAAGAACGCCGCGAGCGCGATGCCGGCCAATGCCACGAGCGAGCTGAGTGCCGCGATTTCGATGTTGAATTGACCAAACGGACCGCGCAGATCAATCGGCAAATGTTTTTGAGAGATATAAGCTAGCGACGGTGTTTGCTCCAGCAGGTGAGCAAACCAGTGATCCATCTCACACCACCGCCCCACGCCGAAGGCGGCGATTGCGAGGATCACCAGCGGCAGCGTCATCGGCCAGGGCGACTCATGCGCGTGATGCCCGGCTTCGTGCGGGATGCGTTCCTCGCCATAGAACGTCATGAAGAACGCGCGAAAGGTATAAAACGCCGTCATGCCGGCCGTGACGATCGCAGTCACGTAGAGCACGCTGTAAATCAAACCGGTCCCGCCCTCGCCCGTCCGAGCATGCAAGGCCGAGAGAATTGCGTCTTTACTATAGAAGCCGGCGAAGGGAATGATGCCGGCCAGCGCGAGTGAGCCAATCAAGAACGTCACATGCGTGATCGGCATGATGCGGCGCAGCCCGGAGAAATAGCGCATGTCGATGACATGCCCCATCGAATGCATCACGCTCCCCGCGCCCAGGAACAGCAAGGCCTTGAAGAATGCGTGAGTGAAAAGATGGAACATGCCAGAGGTGACGCCAGCTAACGTCGCCGCGCCGAGGCCAAGGAACATGTAGCCCAATTGGCTGACCGTCGAATAAGCCAGCACGCGTTTGAGATCGGTCTGCGTCAGCCCGATCAAGCCGGCCAACAGCGCCGTGAATCCGCCGATGATCGCCACGATCGTCGGCGCGCTAATCTCCACGCCGCCGTAGTCAAAGGGCTCCTGCAGCGAAGCCAGGAACAGCGGCGTGCAACGGGTCACCATATAAACGCCGGCCGTGACCATCGTGGCGGCGTGAATGAGGGCGCTGACCGGCGTCGGACCCTCCATCGCGTCCGGCAACCAGACGTGCAGCGGAAACTGGGCGCTCTTGCCGCACGCGCCCAGCATCAGCAGCAGGCAGATCGCTAGTCCCAAACCGCCGCCCACGTAAGGATCCGCGGTATTCGTCAGCCGTGCCTGCCCGAAGACGCCGGCGATGCCGTCGGCGTCGTGGTAATTCAGCGTGCCGTAGGTGGTCCAAATTAAGAACAAGCCGAGCGCGAAACCAAAGTCGCCGACGCGATTGACCAGGAACGCTTTCTTGCCGGCCGCGGCCGCTTCCGGCTTCTCGAACCAGAAGCCAATCAGCAAATAGCTGCACACTCCGACCGCTTCCCAGAATACGTACAACAACAAAAAGTTGCTGACGGACACCAGCATCGTCATCGAGAAGACGAACAAGGCGACATAACTGAAGAACCGCCAGTAGCCGGGATCGCCATGCATATACCCCGCGGCGTAGATGGCGACCAACGTAGCGATAAACGTGACCATGCAGAGCATGATCGCTGTGAGCGGATCGCTGCGGAGGGAGATATCGATCTTGAACGGCAACGCCGCCGGCAGTGTCGCATCGCCATTGGCCGGCAGCGCGCGCGAGGGAGTATCGATCGCGCCGTCGATCGTAGCCCAATTCCAAAGGGCGTGGACAATCTCGACGCCCACCGCCGGTTTCGCCGGTTCGGCCTGTTGAAAACTTGCCGGATGAACGGTTGCTCGCGCGGGCGTTTCATGCGGCGCATGCGCTTGGCCGGCCAGTTCGCGGACTTCGAACAACAGGCTCAGGCTCACGATGAAGCTGAGGGCCAAGCCGACAACGGTCGGCCAGTGCGAATGCTCGCGCAGGAACGAGCGGCCCAGGAGCGCCGTCACCAGCGCCGCCGCCAAGGGCAGCGCGGGAATGAGCGTCATCCGCGTCGAGACGTCGAGAAAATCAAACATGGGTACGGTGGACCACTTCCTCTTGATCGAATCGCGGTTCGCGCCCCGCGGGCGTCAACGTCGGCCAATGCTTGGACTCTTCCGGCTCGGCTGGCAACTCCTGATCGACGAAGGCCGGCAGGTTTGACTCCCGTTCCTGCTGCCAAAAGGCGATATCGAGTTTGCCGGAGCGTTGGAACATCATCAGAATCATCGCCAAGGCCACGGCGGCCTCGCAGGCGGCCACGGTGATGATGAAAATGACGAGCATCTGCCCGCCCCAATCGCCGTGATAGCGCCCCCAAGCGACGAGGCTCAGCGACACGCCTTGCAACATCATCTCCGCGGCCAGGAACATGACAATCAGGTTCCGCCGCGTAACGAAACCGACCAGACCGATGGCGAACAGGAGTGCGCCGACGACGAGGTAGTTGAGGAGTAGCGTGGTTTCATTCATAGCGACCACCTTGGCGTTTCGGGACGCCTTGCGATGTAATCGCCACCGCTGCGACGACGGCCACGAGAAGCAACGAGCCGCCGGCTTCGACGGCGATTAGATGTTTGCTGAAGAGTTGCGCGCCCAGTCCCGCGACGTGCTCGTTGACCAGCACCGCGTTCTCGGTCATCGGCTTGGCAGCGGCGAATCCGGCGTCGGCCGTGGCCAAGGAACTGCGCAGCAGATGCGTCAGCAGGCCGACCAACAGACCGCCCACGCCGGCGCCTAGCAGTGGTTCCCAACTGACGCGGTCGTAGGTCGACAATCCCTGCGGCTGCGCGAGCATCAGCACGAACAGCATCGTGACCAGAATCGCGCCGGCATAGACGACGATCGTCGCCACGCCGAGGAATTGCGCGCCTTGAAACATGAACAAGCCCGCCGTGCCGGCCAACGTCAACGCGAACCAGATCGCGCAATACACGGGACTGCGAAACGTCACCGAGCCGACGGCCGAAACGACGGTCACCGTGGCGAGCATCGCGAACACGCCTTCGCGCAGCCCAGACAGATGCGGCAGCTTCGCGCCCAGCAATACGAAGGCCGCCACGGCCAGCATGCCACCGACGCGCCGGCCGCCGCGCGCCCCGCGCGGCAGCAGCAGGTACATGCCGGCGGCGCCCAACAGCGCCACCAGCGCGAAGGGCCAGCCGGGATGCGATAGAATATGAGTAACCCGTTCGGAAAAACTCACACCGTACCTCCCAACGCGATCGACTTCATCGGCTCGGCGTCCTTCGTCATATCGTAAACGCTGAGCAGCTTTTCCTTGTCAAAGATCATCTCTTCGCGGCTGCGTCCGGTCAGGTCCATCAAGCTGGTCAACTCCACCGCATCGACCGGGCAGGCTTCCTCGCACATTCCGCAGAAAATGCAGCGCAATTCGTCGATCACGAAGCTCTCGGGATACTTTTCGCGATCCGGCCAAGGGCTTTCCGCGGCGATGATATCGATGCAGTGCGCCGGACAGGCCGTTGCGCACAGAAAGCAAGCCACGCACTTCACGCGGCCTTCGGCGTCCTTGTTCAAGCGATGCACGCCGCGATAGATCAACGGGTTGCCGATCTGCGGCCGCTCTTCCGGAAAGCTGACGGTGACTTTCGGGCTGATCAAATGGCGCGCCGTCGTCGTCAGCCCCTGCACCAACAACGGCAGATACATCCGCCCCGTCAGCCCCAGCTTCGGCTCTTCCACCCAGGTGATGTCAGGATCGTCAGATTTCATGTCAGGTCGTCTTTTGGTTCCTATTTCGACGCGGAACGTAGGTCAGGCTTTCCAGCCTGACTCTGAATTCCGATTCTTTCCTGCAAAATGCCGTTCATGTCAGGCTGGAAAGCCTGACCTACGTTCCGCGGTTCAATCTGTGCGAGACTCGTTGCTATTCCATGGCGCCGATTTTTCCATGGACCGGGCGGTTGTCGGTTCCGAGCGGCGTTGCCCAGGCGACGGCGGCCCAGCAGATGATGCCGATCAGCCAACTGGCGCCGATCATCAACAGGCTCGCCGCGCCGCGTCCGCCGGCGCGTTCGATCAATTGCGGTTGGAACTCCACCAGCACCGCGATCACCACCAGGTTGACCATGCCCAAGGGAAGCATCACCTTCCAAGCGAGGGCCATGAGTTGATCGAAGCGGAACCGCGGCCAACTCCAGCGCACCAGCATGAAGAACAGAATCACGCCGGTGATCTTGGACATCAGAATGATGTGCCGCAGGATGGCCTGGCCCCAGGTGATTTCGCCCGTGGCGTCGCCGGTCAATCCCCAGAAGTGCCAACCTCCGAGGAACAGAATCACAATCAGAAACGCCGCCATGATCATGTGCAGGAATTCGGCGACGAGATACATCAACAGCCGCAGGCCGGAGTACTCGGTGTGGTATCCGCCGATCAATTCCTGCTCCGCTTCCGGAAGATCGAACGGCAACCTCGCCGCTTCGGCAAAGGCCGCGATGACGAACACGACGAAACCAATCGGCTGCCAGAACACGTTCCACAAGCCGGACGACGCTTGCGTGTTGATGATGGTCTCCAACCGCAACGAACCGCTCGCCAGCACGATGCCGAGGATGCCGAGGCCCATCGGCAGCTCATAGGCGATCAACTGCGCGCTGGAGCGCAGGCCGCCGAGAAAGCTGTATTTGTTGTTGCTGGCCCAGCCGCCGAGAATCACGCCGTAGACGGCGATGCTGCTCAGGGCGAAGACGTAAATCATCCCGACGTCGATGCCCGGCGCGGCAGTAAGATCGAACGGCCCGTAGCCTAAGATCGCCGGCAAGCGATCACCGACCGGCACGACCGCGAAGCTGGCCAGCGCCGCGGCGAGAATGGAAATCGGCGCCAAGGAGTACAGGAACTTATCGACATGCCCCGGCGTGTATTCTTCCTTGAGGATGAACTTTACGCCGTCGGCGAGCGGTTGGCCGAGTCCGAACAATTTGATATTCGTGAGCGGGATGCCGACGCGATTGGGCCCTTTGCGATCCTGAATCCAGGCCGCCATCCACCGCTCGAGGAGGACAAAGTACGCAGCGGCCGTCATCAACCCACCGATCAGGAGGGCGATCATGACGAGCGCGACGATGACGTATTCAGGCATGGGGGTTATTTGTGCTTTCAAGTGATGAGTGCGGAGTGATGAGTGATGAGTATTTGAATCCATTCATCACTCATCACTCCGCACTCATCACTTCTGCTTATTTGGTTCCCGATTCCGCCAACAGCTTGGCCCGCAAGTCGACGCCCGTTTCCGGCACGTCCGCACCCGCGGCCTCGAAGAACAGAATCTCGGCGGCGACGTCGCTCAACACGGCGCGGCTGTTGAACAGACCCGGCTTGCCAAGCATTTGCCAGAAGATCTGTCCGTCCACCCAAGCGCCTGCAGGCGGACGAATTGCCCAGCGGACCGACTGCAGGCGATCTTGGAAGTTCACGTACGACCCGTCACGCTCCGCGAAGCCGGCGCCTGGCAATTGATGCGTGGCCTGCTCCATCAGCGGCGAGCTAAACATATCCTGCACGACCAACACGTCCAGCCCGGCAAAGGCCGCGGCGGTCTCCGCGGTGTTCCAATCGGTCTTGTAACCGCCGCTGATCCAAACCGCTTTCACGTCACTGCTCGCGAGCGAGACGGTGAAGTCGTCGAACGTCGTCACGTTGCCGGCGAAGTGTTTCAGCACGGCTTCGACACCGCGTCGATTCGGGCATTTTTCCGCATGGATCGTAAAGCCGTTCAGGAAGCGTTCGTCCTCCCCGTCGACGGGAACCGGCCCCAAGGCCAACACGGCGTTCGCATCGATGGAGCGGACGTACTTCGCCAGCAAATAGGCTTCTTCCACCGTCAAATGCGGCGACAAGACCGCGGCCAGGCGGCCGGCTTTGCGAAGCGCCGCATCCAACTCAGGGCGCATTTCGTTCCACTCGACGTTCGCCAGCACGCCTTGCGCGTCGCGATGCCTCGCGCCGACCAGACGATTTTCAGCATGCAAATGGTGATACCCGTACCGTCCTTCGTCGCACATCCACCATTGATTGATGAACGAATTCTCGCGCGGCTTGAGGCGATAAACGTGATCCTGATTCTCTTCCACGTGAACCGAGCAACCCGTCGAGCAGCCGGTGCAAACACCCGCATGGCGTTTCATGAACCAGACGCGCTGCGAATAGAGGAAATCCTTGTCACCGAGCGCCCCGACCGGGCAGATATCCACCACGTTGCCGGAAAGCTTGTTGTCGAGCGGGAAGCCTGGCAGCACGTCGATTTCTTCGTGACTGCCTCGGTTGGCGACCATCAATTCGGACGTGCCGGTAATCTCGCGCGTAAATCGCACGCAACGCGTGCACATCACGCAACGATCGACGAACAGCGTGACCGTGTCCCCCATCGGCCGTTTGCGGCTGGTAAACGGTCGCAGATCGGCGCGGCGTTCCTTTTGTCCGTGCAGGAAGTAGTAATCCTGCAACAAGCACTCGCCCGCCTTGTCGCAGATCGGGCAATCGATCGGGTGATCGATCAGCAAAGCTTCTTCGACATACGCCCGCGCCTGGCGAATCTTCTCGCTATCGGTGACGAAGACGGTGTTATCCCTGGCCGGCGTCTGGCAAGCGGGCACCAGCTTCGGCATCATCGTGATCGCGCCGGTCTCGGCATTCCGCGTCCCGGTCTCGCACAGGCACATCCGGCAGCTCGCGACCACGCTCAGGCCCGGATGCCAGCAGTAATGCGGAATCTCCACGCCAGCGCGGCGCGCGATTTCAATCCCATTCAACCGATCGGTCGGGGAAATCTCGATTTCTTTTCCGTCTACAATGACCGATGGCATGTCGGAGTGATGAGTGATGAGTGATGAGTGATGAGTG
>JAWXBP010000100.1 GCA_034440135.1 Planctomycetia bacterium | reverse complement strand
GTCACTGGTTTCGTCAACACCCAGCAACATGAAGCAGACCTACCGTTGACTCAACTCATCCCCTCATTCCCCGGAATTGGGTGAAGAACCTTTTTTTTGGGATGGAGTGCTCGCTGGAACGCCGAAACTCGCGCCGATGGGCGGCCATTCAACGCAGAGTGGCAGGGTCATCCTGAACACCAACGGTACTGACGGACAATTCAGCGTGCGTCTTCGCTTGGCGCCGGATTCTTCTCGCGTGGGGTGATGAACACCTCGACTGGCAGGCCATGAGGAAGGCGGCTGGGCTCATCCAGCGTGATCGTCACTTCCCGCACCCGGACGTCCAGGCGCTCGCCCGGCAAATTGTGGCGGATCGACTTCGGTCGCAATTCCGGCGCGCAGGTGGTGACGGTCCCTGCGAATTCTCGATCGCGCCGCGCCGGCGCTACTACGATCGCCCGCTGACCTACTCGAACATCAAGGGCGTCCAGTTCCTCCACATAGGCGCGTACGACAACGTCTCCATGCGGTGCGAGGACGATCCGCTCTGGCAAATCAGCCGGGCCGACCAAGTCTCCGGGACTTGCTTCCAGGTGAACCATGTCGCCGTCGCAAGGCGCGACGAGCCGCGTGCGATCGATTAGTAGTCGCTGGTAGTTGAGCGCCGTCTCGGCAATCTTGACCTGCGCGTCCGCGACTTGGACTTCTTCCAAACTGACTGGGATGCGCTGTGGCGCGGGCGGCGCCGATTGCGCGCCAGGCGAAACGCCGCGCCAAGCGGCCGTAGTCGCATGATTGCCCGACAAGAGCAACTCCCGTTGGGCGCGGGCCAACGCCAGCCGCGCCTGAGCCTCGGCGAGTTGCAATTCCCAGGCCGACGGATCCAGTTCCGCGACAAGCTGTCCGGCTTTGACGCGCGAACCCGTCGAAACGAGTACTCGGCGAAGTCGCCCCGGGATCTCGAACTTGAGCACAACTTCGTCGTGCTCCCCAGCCAAAAAGCCGGCCGCGAAAATCCGCTGGCGTGCCATCTCAGTACTTACTTGCTCAACGGGCGCATCGCTCAACTTCTCGCCACGCAGGTGCGCGTCAACGAAATAGAGCCCGCCAAATAGCAGCGCTGCGATCGTCAGCATGGCGAGCCAGCGTATCATGATTCGCCCGCCTCGCTGTCAGCGATCGACTTGCGTCGCGGTGATTTAAGTTTCACCGGAGAAATGGCCGGCGGCTCGTCTTCGCCGTGCGACTCCATCAGCCTTCCGTCGGCGAGCGTCAGTACGCGGTCCGCCAACGGGAGAATACGATCGTCGTGAGTGACCACGATCGCCGTTTTCGCCTCCTCACGGCAGAGTGTCTTGAGCGTCTCGAGCGCATTCCAGCCCGCCGTTTTGTCCAGCGACGCCGTCGGCTCGTCCGCCAGCACGATGTCCGGGTTAGCCGCTAGCGCACGGGCGATTGCCACGCGCTGCCGTTGGCCCATGCTCAGTTGAGTAACCCGTCGCCGCGCCTTG
Organism: Planctomycetia bacterium; assembly: GCA_034440135.1. Lineage (NCBI taxonomy): Bacteria > Pseudomonadati > Planctomycetota > Planctomycetia > Planctomycetia bacterium. The sequence goes on along the minus strand of JAWXBP010000100.1, from coordinate 5,275 downwards.
TCCGCCAGATCGACCCGCTTCAGCAGCTCCAGCGCCCGCCGCCGAGCTTTCGCCGGTTCTGTACCTAACAAGTCCAACGGCACCTTAACATTTTCGAGCGCATTGAGCGCCTCGAAGAGATGGTAGCGCTGGAACACGAAGCCGATGCGATGCCGGCGGAAGGACGCTTGCTCCGCGGGACTGAATTCCGTGACGCGTTCCCCCAGCATCTCCACGTCGCCCGAATCGGCGCTCAGCACGCAGCCCAGGATCGAGAGCAACGTCGTCTTGCCGCTGCCCGAGTGGCCGACGAGAAACAAGCATTCCCCACGCCGCACTGAAAACGACACGTCGCGCAAGACCGTCGATCGCGTCGCGCCGACGGCGTAACTCTTGCAGAGATGTGAAACCGTGACTACGTCGTCCATGACGTCTTTATCCTCAGCCAGTCAGTACCGTGGCTGGGTCGATGCGCCGGATGCGCCAAAATGGCAGGAGCGATGCGAGTAAGCAGATGGCGAACACGGTGGCCACCGCGGCGGCCATCAACCACAGTGGAATTTCCACCGGAGCTAGCGGATTGTGCCACAATATGCGGATCGCGGAAACGCACAGCAGTCCGAGGCAAGAACCGCAACCGGCGATCGTCAACGACTGTGCGGCGATAATGCGAATCACATGGCCGTCATCCGCCCCGATCGCCTTGAGCGCCGCGTATTCCTCCAGATGGTCAAGCGCCAGCGCATAGAGACTTTGCGCGACAACCGTCAGTCCCACCAACAATCCGAGCAGCGTCGAGGCCCCGAAGCTGATGCCGATGCCGGTGCGCTTCATCCAGTATTCCTGCGATCGCGCCGCGAACTCCTCGGGCTTGAACACCGCGGCATGGGGTACGCGACGTTGCAGTAGATTTCGCAACGTGTCCAGATCGCAGTTCGGCTCGGCGCGAACCAGTAAGTACGAGCACTCTCCCTCGGGAGAGCGCGTCAATCGCTGCGCCTCGCGGTAATTGGTAAACAGATAAGGCATGGTGATGAATCCCGTGATGCCGTCGGTTTGCGCGACCACGCGCGCCCGCACGCCATTCACTTCCATCCATTCGCCAAGTTTTGGCTCGCCGAGCTTGTCCCGGTCGACGGTGTCGAAACTGATGCCATAGGGGCGACGCAAATCGGCCATCGAACCCTGGGCAAATCGCCAAGGCGCGCCGGCCCCCGTTTCGGCGTCCGCGCCGATGATCCACACGTCTTCCATCCGCCCGCCGTCGAGCGTCGCCGTACCCTTGCCGACAAGATAAGGGCGCACGTCCGCTACGCCCGGCACGCCGCGCAACCGATTGAGCCAGATCTCGGGGATTCCGCGGGCGAGGTCCACGTTATCGACAAAACGCTGTCCGACCCAGAGATCCGCCTGGCAATAGTCGATAAGCACGCTGGCTTTCTTCATGAGTCCGAGGTACAGGCCCCCCTGCATGCTCATCAGAATCAACGAAAACGCCACGCCCAGTGAACCGGCGAGCGCCTTGCTTCGATCGCAAAACAATGTCTTGAGCGCGAAAGCCAGCAAGGAAATGCTCGCAGGGTGTGGACGAGCCGCGTCGGGGCACGGGAAAACTCACGGATGATGTCGACGCAGCCGATGCGCGTCAACTTCATAATCACGCGCCGCGACGCCACAAATGCTGAGTGCGGCCGCCGACCAGGCCGGCCAAGGGGACCATTGCGCGCGGGCGGACGCCTGGGGATTCCAGGGCGGCCAGGCAGTCACCGCGAGCAATATCGCTGTCGCCGACAATAACGGCAGCGCCAAACGCCCGAACCGCGATGGCGATGCTTTCTTATTGCATTCAGCCAAGCGACGGCGGAACAATGAATCTTCGCGCGCGAAGGCGAGCGCCGCGCTACTGCCACTTGGATCAGCAAGTAGTAGCAGAGCGGATAGGTACGTTGTGGAATCGGCTTCGGCCACAGCCCGATCGCAATGCACTTCACGCGCCAGGTCCGCTTCGCGCGATGTCCACCAGACCAGCGGATGAAACCAGAGGGTCGCTTCGACGCACCGCTGCACGAAGACATGCAAGGGATGATCCGCATCCAAATGCGCCAATTCATGCCGCACGACTATCCATTGATACGCTTCCGGCAGTTCCCCCGCTCGGCGAGAGAGTACGATCACCGGCCGCTGCCAACGCCAGCAGTGCGAACTCGTGCGGCCGTTCGCCAGACGGACGACTCCTTTGCGCTTGGCAAAAACGCTATTGGGAAACTGTTGGCGAATCGCATGAGTAAGTTCGGCCAAGTCCGTGGCTCGTTGTGAACCTCGCCAAGATTGGGCGGCTGCCAGAATCGTCAGGACGGCGCGGAAGCATACTCCGGCCGCGACTGTCCCAAGAAACAACGGTGCGCACCAGCTCCACACTCCTTGCCAAGCCGGTAGTTCTCCGGGCGAAAGCAAGCTGGGCAAGCTAGTCCAACGCGGGTGGGGAAACACGAGCGCTTGTGCGATAATTGCCAACGCCACCAAGTGGACCGTGTACCAATAGCGATCGCGTCGCTCCTGCGCAATGGTTTGCTCGAGCCAAACGGCGAGCGGCAGCAGTACGCTCAACTGCAGCGTCACGGCAAGTAACGCCTCGAACAGAAAGCTGGCAGTCATTTGTTGTCTCGCCGGCTTTGTGCGTCTCGAAGGGCGGCTTGCAACGATTTGAGATCCGTGCTGGACAACGATTCTTCCTCCAGGAGATTCAGTACAAGGGAGGGCACGCGCCCGCGGAACAACACTCCCTTTAAGTCCGACAAGATGGAGCGACTCACTTCATCGCGCGTGACAAGCGGACGATACACGTGGGCGCGGCCGCTCTTGATCCGTTGCAAGACTTTCTTGCGCGCGTGCAACGATCGCATCGTCGTCATGACGGTGGTGTAGGCGAGTTCACGCTCAAGGGAGTCGCAAACGTCCTGAACGGTTCCTTCGCCCAAGCGCCAGAGCGCGTCCATGATTTCCAATTCTCCGCGACTCAGCCTCGGGCGCTCCATATTGCCGATCCTTGTGTCGATTCGTTTTCGCTGCAGTCTCCCAATTCGGCTGCGCACGACCAAGTGTCGCGGCGGACGATACGAAACGTCAAGGCCGTCAACGCGGTCGATTTCCGCGGCCCAACGAAACTGCTCTTTGCTACTATAAACATCGTTGCTACTCTGGTCCATGTCAGTTCACGGCGGAACGACAAGCCACGGGAATCGGGAGCGGAAGTATGAATTGGCGAACTGCCTTGTTGGTGCTCCTCGCGGCCGCAATGGGACCCTGGGTGAATCCCCGCGGCGCGTATGGACAAGTCAGCAAGTCGCAACGCAGCGCCGAGCGCAAGACCTTCGAGCCAGGCGATCTTCAACTGGACGCCAGTGAAGTGTTCGTCTTCGTCGGCAAGACAGGCTTCGGCCACGAGCATGCCATCGCGGGTAAACTCGCCAGCGGCCATCTCCAACTTGACGCTTCGGCGCCCAGCGGCGAATTAGTGTTTGAACTGGCCAGCTTCGACGCAGACACCGACACGGCCCGACGGTACATCGGGCTGAAAGGCGTCACCGATGCGGATACGCGGCGACAAGTCAACGACAACATGCATGGTCAGGCAGTGCTCGATGTGACTACACATCCGACCGCTGTGTTTACATTGACATCCGTTAGTCAGTTGAAGGAGCCTAGCGCGCGGAAGTTGCCGCAATACGAGTTGGGCGGCGAGTTCACGCTGCACGGAGTCACGCGACCGATCCGCGTAGTCGCCGACTGGGAAGAAAAGCAGGGCTGGATTCACCTGCGCGGCGGGTTTTCCATGCGTCAGTCGGACTTTGAGATGACGCCCTTCACAAAAGCATTCGGCGCCGTCGGCGTGACGGACGAACTGAAAGTCTGGGGCGATTTCTGGATTGCCAAGGAACGCCGTGTCGTGGAAGTCAAAACAACCAAGTCGAACCATCGCAGCCGCTAACGACGATCGCATCGTGAAGGGAGTCGACGAAGGATGATTGCTTGTCCGAGTGTACGCAAGAGTTCCATTCGCACGCACTACAATCTGGCAACGCTGTTCTACCGCTTGCTGTGGGGCCCGCACATTCATCATGGGTATTGGACCTCTGACGAGTCGCCGCGCGTAGCACAGTTGGCGCTCACCGAACGACTCGCCACGCTGGCGCGGATCAAGTCAGGCGACAGCCTCCTCGACATCGGCTGCGGCATGGGCGGTTCGTCGATCCACCTTGCAAAAACGCGCCGCTGCCAGGCAACAGGCGTGACGCTCAGCCGCGTCCAGCGCATCTGGTCGGCCACCTCAGCGGCCGCCCAGGGAGTTAGACGGAACACAAGCTTTCGCTGCGCCGATGCTGAAACCCTGGAATTCGAGCAAGCTCAGTTCGACGTCGTTTGGAGCGTGGAATGCACCGAGCATTTGTTTGACAAGCCAGCGTTCTTCCAGCGCGCCGCGCAATGGCTCAAGCCCGGCGGACGCATGGCGATTTGCGCTTGGCTGGCCGGGGACCAACTGGATACTTCCGCGCGGCGACAACAAGTTTATGACGTCTGCGACGGGTTCCTATGTCCTTCGCTAGGCAGTTCCGCGGACTACATGGAATGGATGCAGCGCGCAGGATTGCGCGTGGAACGCGTCGAGGATTGGACGGCGAAGGTCGCGCGCACCTGGGAAATCTGTCGCGATCGCGTGCGCAAAACGCGCGTGCGCTGGTTGGCCCGTTGTCTGCATGGCGAAAGCACATTGTTCTTGGATCGCTTCGACGCGCTGTTGTCGGCCTATGAGACGGGGGCGATGAAGTACGGATGCTTCATCGCGACAAGAGACGCATAAACCGGGATGCACAGCATGTCATCGGTCGCGCATGGACGTCGCGGCGAGGTTCGCTCACGTTTACTCGGCATTGGCTTCGGCGTCGCTACGCAAATCCTTTTCGGCTATGCCGTCTGGCGATTGTTCTGGTTCCTCCACGACGGCGTTGGCGTCAACTCGTCGCATTCTTACTGGCGCGACGCGGCGCTAAGCCTGCAGTTTGCGGTCGTGCATAGCATGTTGCTCTGGCCGGCCAATCGAGCACGTTTGAAGCGAATCTTGCCGGAAGCGCTTTACGGCTGCCTGTTCTGCGCCGCCACGTGTGTCACGCTGTTGGCGCTCATCAGTAACTGGCAAGCGTCGGAGCGCGTCGTCTGGCAACTGCACGGCGCGGGGGCCACGGCGATGCGCATCGGATTGTATGCGTCCTGGTGCGCGTTGTTGTACAGTCTGAATTTG
>JAWXBP010000099.1 GCA_034440135.1 Planctomycetia bacterium | reverse complement strand
GACTGGCGAGCTGCCGTTCCGCGGCGAGAAGCGGATGTTGATCGTGCAGATTCTCAATGATGAGCCTCCCAGCCCGAGAAAACTCAACAGCCGCGTGCCGCGAGACTTGGAAACCATCTGTCTCAAGTGTTTGGAAAAGGAACCGAACAAGCGCTATGGCACGATGTCGGAATTGTCTGACGAATTGCGGCGTTTCCTCGGAGGTGAGGCGATTCAGGCACGGCCAGTGGGCAAATTGGACCGCGGTTGGCGTTGGTGTAAACGCCAGCCGCTCTTAGCCTCGTCGGCAGCGGCCGTACTCGTCTCATTCGCCGTCGCAGTTTTGTTCGCATGCTTCAATGCAGTCGAACGAAGTCGGGCTGACGCGGCGCGACGCGAATCGGATCTTGATGCGTATTCTGCCAGCGTCTTGTACGCACATCACGAGATCGAAACGGGAAGCACAACTCGAGCATTCGATATTCTGCAGAAATGCTCCGTAAGCCTGCGTGGATGGGAATGGTACTTCCTTGACCGAACTGCCAACTGGGAAATCCTTCGTGTCCGCAACGCTGCATTTGACACAACCGCTATCACAATTAGCGCGTCCGGTCATTTGGTGGCCACAGCACATGCGAGCGGCAAGGTAATGATTTGGGATACGCGGACAGGCCAGGATAAAAGTCTTGTAACCGGAAAGCTTCCTGTTTGGGGCGTGGCAATTAGTGATGATGAGAGTTTGTTAGCGGCCTCACTTGCAGCAGCCAATCCAGATGGTCTTCCGACCCCACCGGATGTTTCGAGAGGTTCCGATTTGAATGTGCCAGACTCAAGTACCTCAAATAACGCTGTACCACTTCAAGCAATTGAATCGGACTCGTCAGACATTTTCCAGGGCGGTGAAGTCCATGTTTACGAGTTATCTACCGGCAAACTGCTCTCGAAAAGAGCTCATTGCGGTCGTGAACATAGTCTCGCATTTATGCCCGGCAGGCGGCAACTCGTATCGCCGTCGCCAGACAAGACCGTGCGCGTGTGGGATGCCACGACTGGGCATGATGAAAAGGTCTTTAAGGGTCACACATCTCAGCCGATTTCGATTGCCGTGAGCGCCGATGGGAGCCACATTGCATCCGGCACGGGCGATCATTCATGGATTGGTAAGCGAGTACGCTTTGAGACACTCATCTGGAGATTGGACACTAACGTGCCCGTTTTCCGACTCGCCAATACAGGAAGACCTTTAGGTTTTCTCGCCGACAACCGGTCCGCTATAACGGTGGACTCTTTGCATCGCGCAGGATTAATGCAGTACGCGGACCTCTCTACGGGCACGTTTCACGTGGGTGCGGTCTCCCGTTCCGGTGGACTCTTAGCCTTTCTGGACAGTGGGGGAGGGGTTAACATCACCAATGTGGTGGCCGAGCAGCCTGCGCCCGAATCAGAGATGTACGCTCATGTCGGAACAGTGGGGACGCGACTAATCCCAGTGAGCCGACGGCCCGCGTTCACGATCCATGACCGCCTATTATCCTTAAGTCATTCTGGCACCCGGCTTGCGTGCGCCAACAGCTTCGATGCTGAACTTGACCTCGGCGAGTCTTTGAAGAAGCTGCACGCCGCTGGTCGCTTGCCCTCGGGTCCTCAACTGCAAGTTGTGGACTTATCAGCAATTCTGCCAGCGGAAATTAATGGACCCATTCGCGAGAACGTGCGTTTCAATGAATCGCTCGCAAGTCCCGATGATCGGCACGTCGCATTTATCGGCGATATGGAAGCGATAATCGCGGACGCACGGACCGGCGCGACAAAATTGGACTTGGCTCAGTCGTCAACGCGCGTCGGCTGGAGCAATGACGGCAACCGACTCGCAGTTGCTACTTCGGAAAACGGCACACAGATTTGGGACACGAATACTTGGAAAAAAGTCGTGACTTTGCCCACGCGCCCTATTCTGTGTTTGGGTTGGCGTCCAAACAATCGAGACATCGTGATGATGACGGATGCCTGGCAGGTGCAGGTCTGGAATATCAATACCAATCAACTCGTGGCGTCCTACGATTTAGATTATAAAGCTGATGTCGCTGAAATGGCATGGAGCCCGTCTGCCGATAGATTGGCGATCGCAACTTTGCACGGTCTTTTCGTCTGGGACTTTGCCGATACGACTCTAGCACAGACCTTGGATTGCCCCATTTCTTCGCCGATCGTCTGGAGTGCCGACGGAAAGCTGTTAGCTGGGCGTGGAGCGGACGCCAAGAGTCAAAACAGCGTGATGGTCTGGGAAACTGAGCAATGGACTGAACGATTCTTACATACGTTTGATGATTTAGCACCCAACCGCTTGTGTTTCAGCCCGGACGCTCAACGACTAGCGATCTCGGTTGAAAGCCTCGCCTTTCAAGAGGGTGCGGTTCAAGGCCTTCCGTATTCAGTGGCCCGCGGAGTCCTTCTGTGCGAGACCGAATCGGGAAGAGAGCTCCTGCACATCCGTGACGGTTCGATAAAAAGGTTGCCACTGGGAGTGCACTTCAGCCGCGATGGGCAACGGCTGTTTATTACAGGCCAACGCGATGATTGTTTTACCCTGCAGATGTGGGACGGAAGTCCACGAGCTCGAGTGTATATCGAACGCTAAACGCCACGGACTAAAATTGTGACGCTTTTACATGACGGACGACTCCTGCGAACTTACTTGTAACACAAACTAGAAGAAACTTGCAGCTAATACACGCGCGAAACAGGATCGTCCCCCGTTCGAGGGCCGAGAATATGAAATGTTCGGGACGCATGTCACTTTGGCACTCGCATTTCCCGATCAATTTGGCCGCATTGCAATCACTGCCGTGCAGAACAAGCCGAGACCCCTACTGCTGTGCACGTCCAAGCTACGATGCGACAAGTGTTGGAGCCGGTCGAAAGTCGCGGCGCGGGCGCTCGGGTTTGGCGGCGCTAGTTGAGCGAAAGTCTCCTGGGTCGTGTGATCGGTCGGAGTCGCGGATTGAGCTTGGGCGTAATATGTTGCGGAGTGATTCACTGGCGCGACGTCGACCGCGTTCGGCGTCCTGGAGGCAGGGCATTTCGCCGTAGTCTTCAGGATGTGGCAGCGAGTTGTGCAGGGGCGAGAAGTCTGACACGGGCTCGGATGCGGTCGTGGGGCGAGGTACAATTCTGCCGGCCACGCGTTGTGCCTCGTCACGAGCATTCGAACGCCGACGATTTCGTGCTTATCCGGCCGCATGGATTCTTGGATGCGGTTTGGAAGTACTGGCCAAGCCGACCCGTAGGTTGCGTGCTTACGGGGCCGAAATTGCTGTGGCAATGGTTATCTCACTACCAAATAACCTTCGGCGTAGCTCAATCAAGTTTGGCAAGAGACGCGCAAGAAGTACCACCGACTGTCGTATTCCTTGAGATGTGGGAAAACAAGCCGTCGACCCCGCATTCCGTATCGCAGCTCAAGGACTTACTCGAGTCTTGCGACGATGGCAGCCTGAGGAATTGAATGTGCGGGTGTGGAACTGTTCTGGCAAGGGGGAAAACTATTTGCCAGCACTATTCGGACGAGGGATTGAGCTTCGACTGGATGATGCAAATGTCAAATTGGCTGAACAATCTGGTGGCCGCCGTGATCGTGGCCGGCGTCGTCTTGGTGACCAAAGGCGGTGGTGCGGCTTGTCGTCGCATTCAGCCCAAGTGGGCGGGAGTTGTTTTCGCGCTGGTCATCGGCGGGGCGTTCGGTTTCGGAGTTGGCGCTGTCGTCACGTGGCAATTCTTCCGAATGTACTGCCCGCCAGAGTGGTTGAATTCGTTCATGGCTTTCACCGGGACTTTCTTTGCACTCATTGGCGCTATTGAAGCCACCACGACGGCCGCTGGCCTGGGAGGCACCACAAAAATCCGCATAGGCAAATAAGGCGAGTTCTGAGCAGGGCGCACGGCTCGGGCTGCTGGCTGACGCGGAAATCGAACTCCCGGCATCGCGCCACGAATTGCAACTACGGCAGTGTGGATTCACGGCGTCGTGGGAACTGTAGGAGGAGCTGACCAGCCACGAGATGAATGGCGGCCGTTCCGCCCTTTCAACCCTTATTTAGTCGCGGCAATGCTTGCGATTGAGTCCTAGAGGAGCATAATCAATGTCTGGCACATCTGACCCGTTCGCGGAGTTGCCGGCCATGCAGATTCGCTGCCCCCATTGCCATCATCCGATCGAAGTGGTGGACGAGAAGCTGTTGGACGAGCTGACTTGCCCCTCCTGCGGCAGCAACATCACGCTGATCAGCCGGGACACAACGGTC
>JAWXBP010000098.1 GCA_034440135.1 Planctomycetia bacterium | reverse complement strand
TTGAAGTCGGTGATTTCGTGTCCCTGATGGGTCCAAGTGGAACCGGTAAAAGCACCTTGCTCAATGTCGTCGCAGGCATCGACAAAGTCGATTCCGGCAGCATTGTCGTCGACGGTGTGGAGATCACTAGACTCACCCGGGCACAACTCGCCGACTGGCGCGCGGCGCACCTGGGATACATCTTCCAAACTCATAACCTCATCCCCGTGCTAACCGCTTACGAGAACGTGGAACTTCCGACGTTGCTTCTGCCCATGTCAGCGGCAGAGCGGCGAAAACGAGTGGAAATCGCCCTGGAGGCCGTCGGGCTGATGGACCGGGCCGACCACTACCCTCGTCAACTATCAGGCGGGCAGGAACAACGCGTGGGAATCGCGCGGGCCATCGTCACCAATCCGACGATCGTCGTGGCCGACGAGCCGACTGGAAGCCTCGACGCCAAATCCAGTGAACAGATCCAAGTGCTCTTGAAGCGACTCAACCGGGAACTGGGGATGACGATGCTGCTCGTCACCCACGACGAACGGGTGGCGTCGCTTGCGACCCGGCGACTCCGCCTCGACGATGGGCGCGTCGTAGAAGCAGCTGCATCGACGTCGGTTTAGCCTCATCTCCCCAGCGAGCAACAGTAATGCTTTCATTCCTGCCCTATATCCTCAAGAGCCTCTGGCGACATCGCGCACGCAGTTTGTTGACGGTGACCGGAGCAGCCGTGGCGATGTTCGTGTTCTGCTTCGTCGGATCGGTGCAGCAAGGCCTGGAACGCCTCACGGCGGACGAGCAATCGCAGCGCACGCTAATCGTCTTTCAAGAAAACCGCTTCTGCCCGGCCAGCAGCAAACTTCCCATCGACTATGCCGGACAGATTCGCAAAATTCCAGGCGTTCGCGACGTCATGCCGGTGCAAGTCTGGACCAACAACTGCCGCGCAAGTCTGGACATTATCGTTTTCAATGGCGCCCCGGCCAGGCAGTTGCAAGACCGTTCGCAACTTGTGTTGAGTGGGGGGGACTGGCAATCCTTTGCCAATCGGCGCGACGGGGCGCTGGTGGGGCGTAACGTGGCTCAGCGCCGCGGACTGACGGTGGGAGCGCCGTTTTCGGTGGGGGAAATGTCGGTCCAGGTGGCCGGAATCTTCTCATCGCCGGTGCCGGCCGAAGAAAACTTGATCTACACGAACCTTGATTTCCTTCAGCTTGCCGCGGGCGGCAACGCGGCGGGCCTGGTGACGCAGCATGAGGTCACGCTGACGCCGACCGCCGATCCGGAATCCGTGGCAAAGGCGATTGATGCGGCTCTTCGCTCCGGACCCGTGGCAACGACCACGCGTTCAAAGGGAGCCTTTCAGGTCAGCACGCTCGCGGACCTCGTGGATTTGATCGGCTTCGCTCATTGGCTCGGATTTGCCTGCGTCGGCCTGGTGCTGTCGCTAGTCGCCACAACCACGGTGATGGCAGTTCAGGATCGCGTCAAAGAACATGCTGTCTTGCAGACCCTCGGCGTTCGTCCAGCCCGAGTGTTCCGCCTGGTGGTGGCGGAAAGCGTTCTCCTTTGCACCGTCGGCGGACTGCTTGGCACGTCGCTCGCGCTCCTAGGCCTGGCCTTCGGCGGACTCGCCATCGGTGCCGAGGGCGTCGCCATTGGTTTCCGCCCGTCACCTTACTTAGCCGCCACCGGCTTCGCGGTGTCCATCGCGGTGGGCTTGGTAGCTGGAGTGATCCCCGCCTGGCAAGCAGCAAGCACAAATATCGTGAATGCGTTACGCGAAACTTAGTCTGACGTTGAAGTGAGCTTCCACTAGCTCACAATCCATATTCGGCGTCGGTGCGCAGACTTGCACTCTTGACTAGCGAAGGCTCCCGGACAGCAGGAAACCATCCAGCTGGGCCTCTGCGACGCGAAGCTCGCGAAGCGCCGTAAGGTAGCTGAAGTTCGTCTGAGTGAACGTGCGCTGCACCGTCAATATGCTGACGAAGTTGATTTCACCCGCCGCGTACAACTTACCGGTTAGGTCCAGCGACTCCGCGGCGCGGGGAAGAATATTCGAACGGTAGCGGTCGACCCGATACCGCGCATTCGCGTAGCGCTCGTACACTGGCGCAAGTCGCTCTTGCAGGTCGAGTTCGAGTTGTGAGAACGCGCGTTCAGACGCCGCCAGCTCGTACTGGGCGCGCATCACGCCCCCTTGATTGCGGTCAAACAAGGGAATCGGTACCGACACGCCCACGGCACCGTCCGGCTTGCCGCCGATGCCATTGTCTTGCCAATTCATCAATCCCTGCACCGCGACATTCGGTTGCCTTTCGACGCGCGCACGGCCCACCGCTGCGCGCGCGCGATCAACTTCGGTGGCTGCGGTAGCGATCTCGGGGCTGGTAGAGAGTAGAAGCGTCAGCACTTCTCGTTGATCAAACGCACGAGGCGCGGCGTATACATCTCCCGCTAGAGCTTGCGGCGGCATCGTCGGTTGACCGACGACAGCGGCTAGACTTTGCCATGCGGCATGGTGGCGATTCCGTGCGTCTTGCACGATGATCCCGGCGTTTTCTGCTTCCAATTCGGCTTGCAGTACATCGACACGGCTGCCTTCGAGGCTTCTCGCAATGTCGGTGGCGGTCTTCAATCCTTGATCCGCAATGCGAGCAAGTTCCAACGACAGGTCAATTTGCCGCTGCGCCAATAGTGCTTCGGCAAAAGCGCTCCGCGTATCGGTCAGCACACGCTGCGTTTGCGCCGCAAGTTGCTGTTCGGCCTTGCGGACTTCGTTGGCGGCCACGGAGCGATTCCAGCGGAGCTTGCCGCCGCGAACGAACTCTTGACTCACTGTAACGCCCTGTTGCTCCGCCAGACCTCCACTGCCGAGTTGTTGCCCCTCGTAGCCGACTGATGGATTTGGCCGGAGCCCGACTTGAATCCAATTGCCGCGGGCCGCGCCCACGAGCGCCGCGGCTCGCGCAATGGAAGGATTGTTTGCCAGTGCGAGCTGTTCGAGTGTCGTCAAATCCATCCCGGGCCGCGGCGGCGGGACGGGGACTTGCTCCGGTGTCGTCAATCGCCTTGCCGCCGTCCGCGGCACGACGAAGCTGGCCTGAGGGGGCTCAGCTCCCGACGACACGTGCGGCAGGCCGCAACATACGCACAATAGGAAGGCTGTACGACTTGCGACGAATGCCGTGAAGCGCAATGTCAACGGCAATTGTGCTGGATCGACTCGCATGCAGGAACTCCTTTTCCCGTCGACGCTCGCGTTCCGTCTCAGTTAAGATCGGCGAGCAATCTGACAATTCTTCCTGAATTGACCGCGTGGATCACCTACCTGGGGCAGGTGTAACGAACAACCAAATGCCGATGGTAGCGGTCGCCAAGATGACGCCCGCGCCCATCGCGCTCCAGAAACCAAGTCGAAGCCGTTCCGCGAAAGCCAAGGGCACGAAGAACGGCAGCCCGAGCGGCACCAGGACCAACGTCTCCCGCGCGAGGCGGGAGAGCGCTGGCAGGTCATGATGTTGAAACCAACCGGCGATGAAGGCCAAGATGCTCATGATCGGCAGGGACAACAAGAGCGCACCAGCCCGCGGGAATCGCTTCGACAATTCCGCGACTGCGACGACAATCGCCGCCGTGAGCAGCACACGCGCTACATTCCAGGCTGATCCCATCTTGGTCTCCTTCGACCACTGTCGCCATGAGTTAGTGAACATGCCCCTCGGCGGTCTCGGCGAACTCCCCGGCGTACGGGGTTCCGTCCACTGCGGCGCTGATCGTACCGGCGAATTCCTGGACAAGGCCCAGGTTGTCGTGCTTGCCGACGAAGCGTGAAGACGTGCCCTCCGGCTCGCCTTCCAGCGGTTGCGGCGAGAGTTCCACTTGGAAGGCCGGCTCGTTGATGCTCAAGATCACCTTGTCCGCCTTGACTGGCGATGCCGTCTTCGCGTCGCCGCCGAGGATGTAAACGACGGTTTCCTTCTTGTCGTGGTCGACGGTGAACTCGATGTGATAGTTCCCGTCGCCCCATTCAGCGATGGTGCCGCCGTGCGGCGCCGAACCGTGATGATCCTGCGCCGCCTCTTCCGACGGGGATTCCCCGTCCGTGGTAGCTGTTTCGCTCGTCGAACCTGAGTCCGCTGGCGGAGTAGCCTTCCCGCAACCGAGCGGGAGGGCGCTGACGGCCGCCAAGAGCGCGACGTAACCAATGCGATGCCACATGAGTTCATTCCTTTCCAAGAGCGTAACGTTGTCGAATCAAACGGTCGCAGCCGCGGGAACCCCATGTTCCCGAGCGCCGAGGTCCTCTTCCGCATCCTGCGACTGGACCAAGCGGACGGCATCCTGCCCGCTGAACTTCCAAAACAAACCGGGGTGAATCAGGAACTCGCAAAAGGTCGACGTCACCAGGCCGCCCAAGATCACCGTTGCCACCGGATAGAGAATCTCTCGTCCCGGTTCTTGCCCACCCCAAACCAGCGGCACGAGGCCGATGCCGGCCGTGAGCGCGGTCATTAGCACCGGTGCGAGCCGCTCCAGGCTGCCGCGCAACACCATTTCTGGAGTGAAGGGTTCTCCTTCCTCCTTCATGAGGTGGAAGTAGTGTGTCACCAGGAGAATCCCGTTGCGCACGGCGATCCCTCCCAGCGAAATGAAGCCGACGAGACTAGCCACCGTCAGCGTCTGCCCGGTCAACACAAGCGCTAGCACGCCGCCGATGAACGCCGTCGGCAAGGCATTTAAGATTTGCAGCACGATCCGCACCGAGGGATAGAGCAACATCAACACGACAAACATCCCGACCACGGAAACGCCCGCCAAGAGCACAATCAACGTCGTGGCGCGCTGTTGGCTTTCGAATTGCCCGCCGTACTCGATGAAGTAACCTTCAGGTAAGGCAACATTGTTGCGTACACGATCCTGGATGTCCGCCACGGCACTCGCCAGGTCACGATCCTGCGTGTTACAGCGAATCACGATTCGCCGGCGAGCATTTTCCCGATTCACCGCGTTAGGACCTACTCCTTGGCCGATTTCGGCAAGCGCGGCCAGTTCCACCTGGCCGCGTCCTCCCGGCAAATCGATTCGCAGTCGTCCCAGGTTGGCATAGTCGGTGCGGTAGCGTTCTTCTAAGCGCACCAGCAGGTCGAAACGACGCTGTCCTTCCAACACCTGGGAGACGACGTCCCCTTGCAACGCGGTTTGCAATACTTGCGCCAAATAGGCCCGAGTCACGCCGTAACGAGCCAACGCGTCCGGACGCAAACGGATGTGGAGTTCCTCAGATTGGCGAACCGGCTCGATCACCGGAGGTGTCACGCCTGGTACGGACTGAATCACGCCTTTGACGCGTTCGGCCGAGGCGAGCAACGTGTCCAAATCGTCGCCATAAATCTTGATGGCGATTTGAGCGTAGACGCCGGAGACCATGTGGCTGATCAAGTGTGCGAGCGGTTGCTCGACCTCGATGTCGACCCCTGGTACCTCCTCGCGCAGTTCCGCCAGCAGCTTGGCCAGCATCTCCTCACGTCCTTCGTGGGCCTCGGGATTGATGCTCACGATATATTCACCGGCGTTGACGGGCGCCGCATGCTCGTCGAGTTCCGCTCTTCCGGTGCGTCGCACGAAATGGAGCACTTCGCCGTCAGGATTCTTCGGCGATTGCTGCATGGCCAGGAACTTGGCGTCGATCAACGCCGAGGCCCGATTCGACGCGTCGAGCGAAGAACCCGGCGGAAGCGTGACATTCACGAGCACGCTCCCTTCGTCGAACTGCGGCAGAAAGTCGCGCCCCAGGTTGGCGAGCTGCCAGCCAGCGAGGGCAACCATCGCCCAGGTGGCGATCAGTAGGGGCAGCGGGTGCGCCATGCTGAAGCGAATCAAATAGCCGCCAAACCACTTGAGCGTTCGCAACAGGGCACCATCGCCTTCCCGATGCGTCGCCTTGGATTGCGGCAGGAGATAATAACTCAAGACCGGTGTCACCGTGAGTGACACGAGCAATGACGCCAAGATTGAGACAATATAGGCGATGCCGAGGGGCGCGAACAACCGCCCTTCGACGCCGGAGAGCGCGAACAATGGGAGGAAGACGAGAATTACCACCGCGGTGCCGAAGACGATCGCGCTACGGATTTCCTTGCTGGCCTCGTACACGACCCGCAACGGCGGCAGCGGTCGCGGCCGCATATTGTTTTCTTTGAGCCGGCGAAAGATGTTTTCCACGTCGACGATCGCATCGTCGACGAGTTCCCCCATGGCCACCGCGATGCCGCCGAGCGTCATTACGTTGATGGAGAGTTGCGCTCCGGTGAACCAGCCCATGAGGCGGAAGACCAGGGTCGTAATCACGAGCGAGAGAGGAATCGCCGTGAGCGTGATAAATGTGGTGCGAAAGTTCAGCAAGAACAAAAACAGGATAATCAGCACCAGCGTTGCGCCGATCACGAGCGCCTCGGCGACATTGAAAATCCCGCGATCGATGAAGTTCTTCAGCCGGAACAAGTCCGAATTGATCACCACGTCGGCTGGCAGCGAATCCTCGACTTCCGCGAGCGCCGCCTCGATTTGATCGGTTAGCGCCCTGGTATCGACATGCGGCTGCTTGGCGATGGTAAAGACCACGCCCGGCCGCCCGTTGACGCTGCCGTCGCCTCGTTTGAATTGCGGGCCTTCGACGACCCGGGCGACCTGCTTGAGTAACACGGGTCGCTCGGGATTGTCGCGAATAGGTACGATGCTCAGGTCATCCAACACTCGCTGGTCGCCGGGACCCAGTCGCCCCAAGACGCGAATCGGCCGTTCCGATTCCCCTTCAACTGCGAAGCCACCGCTCGTGTTGATGTTGCTGGCCTGGAGCGCCGCTTCCACTTCTTGCAACGTGACGTCGTATTCCAACAGGGCGGCCGGGTCGACCAGCACTTGGTATTGCTTGCGGTCGCCGCCCTGGATAAATACCTCGGCGATGCCCGGAATCTTCAATAGCCGCGGGCGAACGACCCAGTCGGCAGTCGTGCGGATTGACATGTGTTCCAGTTCAAAGGGAGCGAATACGACTTCCTGCGACTGGCCTGCGATCGTGACCAAGGCGCGACGTTCCCGCATTCCCTCGTTCTGCTGCTCCCATAAGGCATGCTCGAAGGAAATCGGCTTCCAAGTGTCAAGCCGATGTCGGTCGACCGGCTGCCAAAGCGATAGACTCGCCTGGCCCTCACGATCTTCTGTCAACTCCGCCATCATCCCGTCCCTACCGACGGGTGCAAGGACGCCTCCCCTTGGCCCGGTCTGCCGATACATGCCGCCGATCACGATTTGTCCCATGATGGAGGTGGGCGGCGTCATTTGGGGCAGAATGCCGGGCGGGAGCACGCCTGTCAGCGTCGACAATCGCTCCTGAACGGTCTGCCGCGCGGCGCGAACCTCGGTCGTCCAGTCAAACTCGATATAGATCACGTTCAGTCCGGCAGTAGTCTGACTTCGCACGGCCTGCACGCCGCTCGCTCCCAAGAGCGCGATCTCGATTGGCTGCGTGATCAGTGTTTCAACCTCTTCGGTCGCCAGCCCTGGGCACTCGGTGATGATCACCACGCGCGGTCTATCGAGGTCGGGAAACACGTCAATCGGTAGCGTCGTCGCCAGATACGAACCGTAGACCAGCAGCGTCAAGCTAAGGACGACCACCAGCATGCGGTAGCGCAAGGCGAAGCGAATGACGGCGTTAAGCATCGAAGTTCCTTCTTAGTGTGCGCCGTGGACCGTGCCGTCCGCATGGACATGCACATTCGCCGGCGTTCCACTTGCCGCCTGCGCCTTCAAGACTCGGTTCAAGGATGCCGCCGCGTTCTGGGGAATGTAAAACCCGGGACGGAGCGTGCCATCGTTCGCCAGCACGATTTCGCGCTGGTCTTCATTCAGGACATGCACCGCCAGGCGGTCAAACAGGTTGCCATTCTGGCGAAACACATAGGCCTCGGGTCCGTCGCGCACCACGGCGTCTCGCGGCACCGCAAACACGTCCTTCATCTGATCCACCGCCACACGCAGTTGCACGCGATCGCCCGGGCGATAACGCCACAGCAGCCGCGTCTCGCCGTCACGGTCGTACGCCTGCCATTGATTTTCGAGCGACAGATAAAAGGCGAACGTCCGATTTTCGGTGTCGATCGTATTCGCTACGTGATGAATGCGGAACTTGGTGGGCGCGGCAGGCCAGGTTGGTCCCGACCGCTGTTCGAATTCCACGTCCACGTCCCAATTTTCCCGTACCGCTTGCTGAATAAGCGGCATGTCGTCCTTGAAGCCGCGGCCTTCGATCAAGAGCGCTCGATGATCGGCCAACGTACAAAGCACGGTTCCGGCGCCGACTTGCTGTCCAAGTTCTACCTTGAGTTCGTGAAGTTCGAAATTGAAGGGCAGTCTCTGGGGTTCGTCCACGGCCGACGCAAGCGCGATTTCCGCCACGCGAAGTGCCTGTTCGCCTGGCGCTTTGACCGTGATTTCCGTGACGAACTCCCCGCTGGCCGCGGCCTCGATCCGGTCGACGGCGAGTCCGCGCGCCTGTAGGTCTTGCCGGTAGGCTTGCGCCGTCGCGTCTAGGACGCGAACCTGGTTTTCGATTTCGATGATTCGCGATTGGGCCAGTGCGCCAGACTGCGATAAGCTGGAAAGTCGCTGAATCTGAGCCTGGGCGTTTTCAATTTCCCGTGTTGCTTTGAACAATTCCAGTTGCGAGGCATGCAACTGTTCACTGACGAGCCGCATCGAGAACAGCGGCGCGTTTGGCTCGACGGTATCGCCTGGATAGGCATGAATCTTGGTAATGATGCCCGCTACTGGAGCGACGACGCCGCGATCACTGACGCCCGGTCGATCGACGATCATGCCTGGCACGTCAATCTTCCGCCAATACGTCGTGAGCGCAAGTGGCTTCGCCACAAGCGCCAGGTTCTTGAGCGCCTGTGGGCTGACACGGACGGTTTGACGCTCGGCCGGGGGAACCGGCGCGGCGGCCTCCGGCGTTGCGCCAGATTCGCCTTGCTGCGACCACAAATACAGCCCACCGCCGACTAAGGCGGCAAGAAATACCGTTACAATAAGCCCACGGCTCAATAAACGTGACATGAGAGGTCCTTCCGCAATGGAATTCGTATCGCGATGGCGTGCCATTAAAGCACACGATTCGCGCCGAAAGCACGAGCGCGAGAAGCGCGCACGCTCCGCGAAAGAACTATCAGATGCGGAGAGTCCGCAGCCTCAAAATGAGCGCGCAGCCGCGTACGAGGTGGTCCTCAGGTGGCGCATGGAAGGCAGGCGACGGCGGCGGAGCCGTACTGGTGAAGTAGTCACCGGCGGCAGGCACCGTCGTCAATTCACCGCAGGTCGAGAAACTCGGCGACGCGGTCACGCTCACGTGCTCGCAATACGGCACGTAGACAGAAGTCGAATCATGGTCCGTGCTATCGGGAACGGCGGGCGTTGGGGCGACCGGCGGATGCTCGTGCGAATGACCGCGGTGGTGACTATGGTGCTCGTGCCCGGAATGAGCATGCGAATCTGTGATCGCTGGCTCGTCGGTAGCACGTAGGCCCCCACACCAATCCCAATGCATATGGGCGCGAAGATCATGGTCCGCTGCCTGGTGCGCGTGCGCATGGGGCACCTTCGCCATTTGACAGGCGAAATAACCCATAAGCAGCACGGCAGTTAAGCAGTTTCGGAACATGTGATTCACTGGCGGTAACTGCGACCTGTATCCTGAGTTTAGGGCCACCCCTGGCAATCGGCAAGCAGTGGGCCATCTCGACCAGCCTTAAATCCCGTATTTCCTTCAATCGGCGAATAACGGCCGGACGGGCCATCATTTAGTCGCTTCGATCGGCATTTTTAACCCATTTTGAATCGGTCGATGCTCGTGCAGGGGCGAAGTTAAAGATTGCCTCAGCTTTGCTCCGGGAGCGTTTTAGAACAGACGTCGTTCCACTTGGTTTCCGTAAACCGTCCAGGCGGAGTGCGGCAGTTCTTCACGCGCGTAAAGTTCCAGGTATGGGCCTGGGCTGACCCTCTCCACGAGCGTCCGA
Source organism: Planctomycetia bacterium (assembly GCA_034440135.1). Classification (NCBI taxonomy): domain Bacteria; kingdom Pseudomonadati; phylum Planctomycetota; class Planctomycetia; species Planctomycetia bacterium. The sequence goes on along the minus strand of JAWXBP010000098.1, from coordinate 2,619 downwards.
ATGTTGCCCGGCTTCCGGCTATGTGCGGAACGAGGTGCCTGCATCCAGCTTCCCAGCGTTTGATCCCGAAACGCAAGGCCCCCTCGCACACCGAGCAACAGAAACTCGTGTGAGACCCGCCAATAGTTGCCCGTGCCGATTCCGTCTTTCACCCACACGAAGCAAGATTTGAACTTGAATCCCCAGGCGTCGATCACGGCAAAAGCCTCTCGGAGAAAGCCGTTCGTCGTCCACAGATGGAGATGGGCGTTCTTCGCGGCCAGCTTGCGTACCGGCTCCTTACAAATCTGCTCGACTGACATGGTCGAGTAATGTCGTGCTGCAGCGCCACGGGCGGATTCGTTATCGTACTGCCACGCCGGATCAGCGTAGATAGTGGGGAAGGTCACTCGCTTTTCGATAAGTGACGAATCCCTTCCTTCTCGAATCCGCTCTAAAATGGTGACGCAATCGAGTTGCCAATCTAGCCGCTTCTGTGGCACGCTGAGCACGCAATAAACAGGATTATCGCGTGCTGCCGAAGGATCACGAACTGGATCAAGAATTAACCGAGTCGAGCACGGAAGTGATCGAGATTTCTGTCAATTCTTCACCGGCGGCGGCCACGCTCTCGGCACTGGCTGCCGTGCCCGAGGAACAAATCTGGCTGGGTAAGCTACGGAGTAAGCGGACGCGCGAGGCGTATCGCCGCGACGTGAGACATTTTATGAAGACGTTCGGAATTGCGACACTCGACGAGTTGCGCCGCGCCGATCATCGGGCCGTACTGGCGTGGGAAGCGTCGATGCGCGAACGCGAAGGCTTGGAAGCTTCGACGATTCGTCGTCGGCTCGCTGCTCTGTCGAGTCTGTTCACGCACCTCGTGAATTACGGCGCCGTGGCGACCAATCCGGTTCGCGATATCCAGCGGCCCAGCATCAATCGCCGCGAAGGCAAAACCTTGGCATTTTCGCAGCAGCAAGCCCGTGCGATTCTTGATGCGCCGCCGCTCGACACCGTGCAAGGACTCCGCGACCGAGCGATTTTGGCCGTTGGATTTCAAGTCGGACTGCGTCGCGCCGAAATTGCGGCCCTGCGCGTCGGCGACGTGCATCAGAATCGCGGCTTCGATGCGATTTGGGTCACCCGCAAAGGCCGCAAGCGCGACTCGATCGCAGTCCATCCGCAAGTCGTGCAGCGAGTTCGCGATTACCTCGCGGTCGTCGGCCACGCTGCGGATCTTGACGGGCCGTTGTTCCGACCCGTTCGCGCCAACGACAAACAGGACGACCCTCGCAGGTGCCTCGCATCGGACGCTATCGATCGCGTTCTGCGTCGTTGCGCCCGCCAGATACGCTTGGATCGCGGCTACTCGGCACATTCGATGCGGGCCACGTTCATCACGACCGCGCTCGACAACGGCGCCAGCCTGGAAGACGTGCAGCGTGCCGCCGGCCACGCCGACCCGTCCACGACGCTGCTCTACGACCGTCGGGGCTACGACCCGGAACGGTCGGCGTCATTTTTTGCAAACTACTGATCCGTAGCCACTTAAGTCATACGTGTCGAAGCCGCAAAGTGGCCCTCGGCAATTGTTCCTTCATGCCGGTCGTACTTGATGCCGCAATCTGGTGACGCCGGTCCTGCCCAATGGTAACGTCGCGTAGACGCTCGAATTGCGAACTTCACAGGAGGCTGCGTAGACCACTTTAAACGGCGACTGTCGCAAGTCCACGGGCAGTTGGCGGTTCTCTTTCAGCCGTCGATAAATGCTCTGGATCATCACCCCCATGAAGGACGCAGCTGCCCAAGTACTCCATGAAGGCCGGTGTGCCCACCGCGGCGTGCCGGCAGACAACGCGCCGGCGAGACAGATTCCGAGCGTGGTTGCTACGTCGCCCAAGGTCGCGCCCGTGCAGCGCCATGCAGTGTTGCCCCAGTCTGGGCCGACCATTTCGACGTACGCCGGCATTTGCAACATTTCCCATAGCCAATTCAGCGCAATTGCCACCACCGCAAGGGAGCGCACGTAGCGAGCAACTACGTAGAATTCGCTCTTCATGGCGCTCAGTTTGCGACGTGCTCCATCGTCGCTTCCGTTTGCGAGGCGGCCGGCAAATCGTGGGGGGATTCGGACTTGCCGTGCAACTTCAGCCAGCGGGCGCGCCGAACCCAATAGAAGCGAACGGGAAGGAACAGATCCACAACTTCGTCCGAGATCAGCAATCCGCCGAGGACCGGCAGCGCCATCGGCGCAAGGATCTCGCCACCGACGCCTTTGGCAAAGACCATCGGAAAGATCGCGATGATGGCCACGCCCTCGGTCAACAATTTCGGGCGCAGTCGATGCACGGCGCCTTCGATGACGGCCTGGCGCAGCTCTTCGAGAGACTTGATGTTTTCCAGGCCGCCGCGCTTTTCGATGGCCTCGCGCAAATAGACCAACATGATGATGCCGGTCTCGGTCGCCATGCCAAAGCAGGCGATGAAGCCGACCCAAACCGCGACGCTGAAATCCATCGGCGGCGCATCCCAGCCTTGCATAATCTTTGGAAATAAGTACATGAAGAACGCTCCTCCGGCCAAGGCCTCGGGAACGGCCAGCATCATCAAGGCCGCGTCGGCCAAGTCTTTGTACGT
>JAWXBP010000097.1 GCA_034440135.1 Planctomycetia bacterium | reverse complement strand
TGCGCCGCGGGACGTACTGGCCGGTGAGCAGTGTGGTTAGCGCCGCTCGCTCACCGGCCGGGTTTGTTGATGGGAAGGTAACTACGGTTTATCGGGTGTGGGCGGGAAATCAGCGGACGGAACCGGTTTGGGCTGCGGCCTCGGCACCAGCTCCTTTTGCCACTTGGCGGCTTCGTCTGGCTTGTCCCACTCGATGTAAAGTTCAACCAGACGCTGAATTGCTTGAGTCAGGTAAATCCTTTCGTAAGAGTCGTAGATGTGGGACTTTGCGTCACGGACCTTGAGGCTTGCGTAACCATCGAGCAGCAAGGGCTCGGCCTCGACGAGCTTCGCTTCGGCCGCGGCCGCGTCGGAAGCCTTCAACTCGTGGGCTAGGCCGAGCAGGGCGCCGCCCAGGTGCGACTTAACACTGCCGGGCAACGTCATCCAAGCATGCGGCTGGCTCGTGTCGAGGACGGCCACGCATTCACGCAGCAGCAACTCGGCTTCGCCATATCGCCCTTGGTGCAGTAAAGTCCTGCCGATCAGCGCCATGACTTCCATGGTTTGGGGATGAAGGGGACCGAGCCGGATTCGGCGCGAATCAAAGATCGTCCGGTAGAGCGATTCGGCCTTTGAAAAATCGTGAGCCCGATCGTACACTTCGGCGAGATTGCGCATGTGAACTGTTGCGTAAAAAGAATCCGGACCCCATTTGGCGGTCATCAGTCGAACCGCCTCTAGCTGATACTCGACGGCCTTTTCGAAATCTCCCGCCCGCGAATACGACTCGGACAGATAACATAAAGTCTCTCGCGTATACTTGTTGTCCAATCCGAACTCGGCTTTGAATTTGAAGAATGCATCGCGGGCTAGCTGCACGGCGTCTTCGAAGCGTCCCAACTCCCAATAGATGCGTGTGAGGTTGGTCACCCTGTGGAAAACCGCCCCAGCATTCTCTGGTCCTGTGTTCAACTGGGCACTGTTCCAGATCTCCTCGGACATAGTGACGTATCGCGTCCAATCCCGCTCAGCATCGTCGCCCCTTCCCAGGGCTTGATAGAACCGGCCGCGTCTCGCGTGAGCGTTGAACTGGTCGAAACTACCTCGGGCATTGCCAACGGCGGCCGAGTAGTCGGCTTCCGCCTCATCCAAGTGCCCTAGCTTCCGGTGGCATTCGGCTCGCGCCGTCCAGGCATCCACGTCGTCCTGCCTCAGGGCGATGCAGGCGGAAAAGTAGGCGATCGCCTCGGGCAGGCGATTGACTTCCTCCGCTGCCAAACAGTCACCGATGCTATACAGTGAATAATAGTGATTCGGCTGAACGCGGAGCGCGGCCTGGTAGAACGGGATCCGGGCTTGGACGTCGACTACATCCTGACTGGGTATGCAATGGTCCCACACAGTTCGAGCTTCTGTTGCGATAAACTGCCGCTCAGCGTCCGCCGCGGCCTGGTCGTCGTTCATTTGCGCGTGCGCCTTCCGGCGAAGGAACCAGAAGGCTCGTGTGGGCTCGTGGAACGAACGGGCACGGTCAAGCCATTCGAGAAGCTCTCCCTCCGGATGACTTTTGACCAGCAGCAACAGGGTCTCGTAGGCGGCCTCCCGCACTTGTTGATTCTGCTGGGGCGTAAGGTACGACCCATGAAGTTGGTCGAGCCACTTCGAATCGCTTAAAACGGCATACACGTCAAGTGCCTCTATGGCGAACAAATACGCTCTGCCGGTCTGCTGAGCATCTGTGGCGGTTTGCTGCGCATCCAGGGCTAACTGACTAAACGTCTCGTATCGTTCCAGGTCCGCCCGGCGAGCTTGGACTTCCGCCGCGAGCTCATCGACCTCGGCGACGGTTGCCGACAGCGCCGTACCATGTTCGCCCAGCCGGCCTTGGGCTTCGGCCATGCGCTGCCCGGCCAGGACCAGGTCGCCAGCTTCAATCGCCGTTCGCGCCGCTCCCAGGGATTGCTGAACTTGCTCGACAATCTGTCGCTGGCTTGAAACCCGTTGCACGTAGCTTGTGCCGAAGACAACGGTGGCGGCGACAAGCAAGAGTGACATCAGGGCCGTTGCCACGACGCGACGTCGGTGACGGCGTGCAAACTTGCGCCAGCGGTAAACGAGCGATGTGGGACGCGCTTGCACCGGTGCGTCATTCAGGTAGCGTTGCACGTCACCTGCAAAAGCACTGGCCGATTCATACCGGCGGTTGCGGTCTTTTTCCAGGGCTTTCATCACGATCCAGTCCAGGTCGCCCGCTAGCACGCGGCTAAGTTTCCGCTCATCGACGCCGCGGCTCTTGGAAATGGTCGAGTCGGCCATCGCGTCGAGCGTGCTGACGCGCTGACTGGGGCGGAGCGGCTCCTCCTCGCGGATGATCCGCCGCATCTCGTCGAAGCTGGCCTGTTTGAGCGTTTGAGCGTCGAACGGCGTGGTGCCGGTGAGCAACTCGTACAGCAGCACGCCCAGCGAATACACGTCGCTCCGCGTGTCAATGTCCAGACTGCTGAGCTCCGCCTGCTCGGGGCTCATGTAGAGCGGCGTCCCGATCATTTGCGAGAAGGCGGTGTACAAGGTGCGATCCGTGAGCCGCTGGTTGACCGCCTTGGCGACGCCAAAGTCGATCACCTTAGGGACGGGCGTGCCGTCGTGGAGCGTGACCAGGACGTTGGACGGCTTGAGGTCGCGGTGGATGATCCCCTTTTGATGCGCGTGCTGGACCGC
>JAWXBP010000096.1 GCA_034440135.1 Planctomycetia bacterium | reverse complement strand
GAGCAGCCGTTTCGAAGCCGATCACGCCCCGGCCCAAGCGGCGTAAAAAAACAGCCCCCGCCGCTGTCCGAAAGTCCTGGGGTGTCGCAGTCCACTAAGTGGCCGACCGCCCCGACCGATTCGAACCCCGTCTTAGAAAACGGCGTCCCAAGCACTATGCATTCCTCCGGAAACCAAGACAGGAAGTCAAACGTGAAATGGTCAAACGCTTTACGACGATCTAAGTGCCATTCGTTACATTCGACCGAAGCTTCCCAGTGCGGGCGCGCATCGATCGTGCAAGTGCGCGATGCACGTACCAATCCGATTGCTCATTCGCGTCGTCGTGACACTACCCAAGTGAGAAGCATCGTCACCGGACTTGGAATCCGACGCCGGTGCATGAACCTCGTTTTTGCTCAGGGCGGTGGATTGAATGCGGCTGGCGGTTGAATGCCGGACTGCTCTAGGCTGCGCGCATATCCACGCCGGCTTGCACGCGCCAGATACCGGGAATGCCACGCACCTCGAAGGTCACTTCAACTCGCTGCCCGATGTCGAATCGTTGGGCCGCGACGGTGTTGAGCGTATAGCGCACATCCTGAGACAACCCCTCGGCGCGAATGGTGAAAACGTAGCCATCGGCGATTTTCATCTCCGTCGGGGGTCGAAAATCACGTCCGCCGCCCACCTGGTAGCGCCGATAGGTCTCCGGGCCTTTGTAGTCCTTGGCGACAATCGTGCCGACGACGGTAAGTCGCGGCACGGGGCGGATGAAGATCCACCAAACGGCGCCGGCGAAGGCGAGGAGGAGGGGAATAGGCGACAACTGCCAAAAGTCAACGTCCTGAAACATTTCGAGGCATTCCCGGGATACTGACACGACCGATCGAATTGCTATTCTTCGAGAATCGTCCGAACCTCAACGTCCGTCGGTTCCAGCCACCCCACATCGTCAGCTTGGACTAACCCATTGCTGGTATCCGCCAACCAAGCGGCCGCCGCCATGGCGATCGGCCAGCCGATACCGCTGGCGTCGAACAGCTTCAGTTCAATTCCCACGGTCTCGATCGTACGAGAAAGACATTCGTTGATCCGCTTCGCTGCGAATTCCTTTCGGTTGCGAACGTTGTTGCGAAGTTCAGTGACTTCTTCCTTCACTTTCGACGGCTCTTGCCACCTATCCACGCGAAAACCGTAGACTTGATCGGCGCCATACCGGATATCAAATGATTCAAACGTTTCGACTGAGGAAATTGCTTCGACACGGACGCGAGGCAATTCATCCTCCGGGAAATCCTCGCTATAGAGATAGCCCAGCAACACCATCCGCTTGGCAATTCCGTTGAGCATTGCATCCGGCGTTACTGAGGCGACGCTCTCGGGACAACAGATTCGGATCCAGATGCTCATTTTCGTGTTCTCACAGAATCGTGTGTGCCAACCGGTCTGCCGGCCAGTAGCTATGGACGGATCGAACCCATTTCTCGAGGAACCGGCGCCCCTGCAACAGCAAGACGCCGTTACGCCTCCGACAATTCATAGGCGGCGCCGTTCGGATACACGACTGATGCCGTATTTGTCCTTACACTCTTCGCGAGGTCAGGTCCGACAAGAACTGGAAAACGACCAGACGATTTCATTGTGTACTTTGACTTGATGGTTCGCATAACGTAGCTCATAACCTTCTTTGTGTCGTCGAGTGTCGCAGGTTCGGCTACATTGCTCGTACCAAGGAAATACCGTCCTGGCACGTATCCATGTTGGCCATGACGCGATGACCCTGTCCATTCAATGCACAACCCATCCTTTGGATAGACATGGAAGCGGCCGGAATCATCCTCTACCGCTCGCAAATTGCGGATGACAACAGAGCAGAAACGGCGGCAAAACAGAACCTGCTCCAAGTCTTGGCACGATCCGAAGTCGATTGGCGTTGCATGCGGCGACGCCACGAAGCGAGGAAGGCATGCAAGATCAAACTTTTCGCGAAGCGCCGCGTTCAAGTCCGCCACATCCGTCGGCGACTGGGCGACTTGGATTTGCATTCCCATCGAAAGTTACTCTGGAAGGTTGAATCGAACGAGCGGCGTCCGCTGCTACATTAGCGTGAATCGTAATCAGGGAGGAAAGTGCAACCTCTTGGTCTGAATCGAAGGTACAAAACTGCATTCGCACATTGATGCGAAATGCGCATGTGACGCACTCATAACTTCGGGCTCCATGTTTTCTACTCGTCGTCGTCGCTATCACCACCGTTCCAATTCGGTTTGTCTTGCGGATTTGTCACCTTTTTATGCGGCGGATTCTTGTCGTGGAAAACGATCGTTGGTTTGGGATCCTGGTTCTTGTACTCAGGTGAGTTCATGATGTCATTAATCGCATCCCTCTCTCGGGAGATGGGGTCGCCTCTCTTGTTCAATCCGCCGATTTGGTGAATAACGCCGGGTTTGCCGTCCTTGGGCGGCTCATACGCATCCGCAGCTCGATTTCCAAACGGCACTTCAGTCTGTGCGCCTTTCTTCTCAAGTTTGTCTTGCACGGCCTGATGCCCCGGACCTCCGCCTCGTCCACCCTTGTTGCCCTGACTCCAATCCGCGAACGACTTTGTTCCTCCGTTGTTCTTGTAGTCCGCATAACGGATTCTGCTTCCATCAGAATCCTTGTTGAAATCACGTGGGTTCGAGTCCTTCAGCGCTCGCAATTGCGCCGGGGTCAGCGTTGCCAACCATTTCTGTAGTTCCGCATCCGTCATCTCGTCAATGGGCTTCGGCGGCTTGGGACATTGGGCCAATCCAAGCACGTCCACAGACGTCAATGGCCCTGTCGGATACGCATAAACATTGAGGCCTCCGCCCAGGCCAATCGGATCAGCCTGAATATAACGCCCCAATTCTGGACTATAATAACGGTACCGATTATACTGCAGTCCGATCTCCGCATCCCAGTAATGTCCTGGAAACCGAAGCGGAAAATCGATCGTCGATTCTCGATCGATAGCGGTCCGGCCGTACGGCTCAATATTGGCGGCCCACACCTTTTGGCCGCGATCATCTTCTACCAGCAGCGGTGCGCCAATCTGATTGGTGAATACGTAGTACCGGCGCCCGCTGGCGGGGTCCGCGTCGATGCTCGCGTATTCCACGAACAACAACGGGACGAGCGACAACTGATCGGCATAGATGTAGATCCGCAGGGATCCGTCGTGCCGAACCTCCGCGCTCAACTTGTCGCCGTCCCAGTAGTATTCGACGCGTCTCCCGTTCCAGGATTTGCTAATTCGGCGTGCAAGCGGATCGTACCGCGCTTCCCATTGAAGCGTGTCCGATTGAACCTGGACGAGCATGTCGTGTGAATTGTATGCAAAGCGCGTGACTCCATTAGGGCCGCGCCGTTCGGAAACGTGATCTCGACCATTGAAACTGAATCGGTCACCGTTCGCGGCAACGAGTCGGTTTCCTTGGGCCACACCAGCACCGACCAAGCCCGGCTGACGCAATAGATTGTCGGCGCGATCATAGTCGAATCGTTGCGGTTGACCTGACGCAGCGATCGCGCTCACCAGTCGATGGGCTTTGTCGTATTCGAAGGCGATCGTCCCGGTACGGCTGTCGGTAGCCGACACGAGGTCTCCTTCTCCCGAATACTCGTATACGCGATACCAATTGCGGGCACCGGATTCCCCGCTTCGAAGGGATTTGACCAGGCAGCGACCGAAGGAATCATGTTGAGTCACTTCCGTCGAGCCGTTGAACATTGTGCGGACAACCAGTCCGCCGTCGAGAACGGCAAGCCGGTGCTCGGCGCCCGAGGGATCTCGAATCACAAGCACGCCATCCGGCATGCGGCGGTAGGTCGTCTGAAAAGCGTCAAAGACGTTGGTCTCAACGAGGTGGTCGTCAGAGTAGCGGTGTTCGATTCCGAGGCCGTCGCGTTTGTCAACGATTTGATGATTCAAGCCGTCATAGGCGAATCGCACCTCGAAGTCATCGGTGGCGGCCAGCATCGTGCGTCCAACTCGGTCATAGGCGAAATAGTGATTCTCACCCGAGGCCAATCGTCGGACCGATTTCAGGTTGCCCGCACCGATTTCGAAGGTCAGCAGCGTTCTTCCTTCAAAATCGCGTTTCTCCAGCAAGCTTCCCGCCAGGTCGCGCACGTATGATTCGCGTACAGCGCCGTTCCGGCGAACTCGAACGAGGGCGTCCTTAAAATCATAATCGTATTCAGTTCGATTTCCCTCGCCATCAATCACGGAGGCGAGTTGTCGCGTCGACGTATACTTGTACGAAACGGAGACCCCCAACGGATCGCTCGTTCTCGTGCAAAGATTCCAAGAGCTGTAGTCAAAAGTAAAATCCGAACCATCATGATCGTGAAAGCGATGTACGTTTCCTTCGGCGTCATAGATCCATCGCCGCGGTTCTCCTTTAAGTCCGCGGCGCAGCATCAAGTTTCCGAGATCGTCAAATGTGCGTCCGTCATCGGTCGCCTGCTTGCCGTCGCGCAACACTGGCTCCGTGTTGACGTCACGCAGCGGCAATTCGCGGCGTTCGGCGGGGGAAACGCGAATCAGTGCCCTGGCAAAGTTCGGTAATTTGCGAAGTACTGAGTCATCCGCTGAAGGCAGCGCGATATTCTGTCGCAGCACGAGATCGCCGTACTCAAATTTAAGCGGAAACTCGGCGATGCGCTGTTGGTACGGATCCTCGCCTTCCGAATCGTCATGAGCATCGACGAAGCGTCCTCGGGGACTGACAGTGCCGACCGGACCTCCGGCGTCGTCGTAAAGAAATCGCGTGGCGTTTTGATACGGGTCCAATTCCTTGAACAGGCGGCCCTGATCGTCGTACTCGAACCGCGTTGTGCCGCCGAGCGGATCAATGATTTGAACCAGTGTATTGTTTTCGCTATAGAAATACTTCCAAACGCCGCCGTCGGCTCTGGTGACAACGGTGTTCCTTTCATCAGGAAAATACTTCAGCGAGACATCGAATTGGCCATCTTCGCCTCCAGATCGAACGCAGCGCCCCGCGGAATCGTACTCGTAGTTGAAAGAGTATCCTCGCCGATTCGTTTTTTGCACCATTCGATTCGCGACGTCGTAGCGAAACAGTTGGCTGTTTCCATAACTGTCTCGAATGCTTCTCAGATTACCATGGTCATCGTAGCGAAAATCAAGCAATTTGCGTGGCTGTCGCCCAAATCCAGCGAAGAGATTTAAGCATTGCATCCGCCCCCGCTCGTCATATTCAATGCGAATATCTCGTCCCAGCGAATCGACGATTGTTTCAAGGACGCCTTTCCGGCTACGGACGAAGTGAATCGATTTTCCGTTTCTTGACGCAGCGACGAGCAAGGCCTGTGATGACTCAGAAAATTGAAACTCAAAGTCTGGCCTTCCAGCCTGTCGAACGCGAAAGTCGCGATCCGAGATCCGTTCCATGACCACGCCAGCGTTCACGGCGCTTTGGCCGTTCTCAGTCAAAGGAGGAAAGCCAATTGACTGTCCGAGCGGCGTGACATAGCTGAGTCCGTCTACGTCAAAAGCCAAGTGTCGATCGTACTCGTGCGTGTGTCCCCAACCCAGCGCGAAAAGTGTCTTATTGCGCGAACTATCGTAATGCCGAATCCACTCCAGGGGCACTGGACCAATCAGTTGAAGGTCTCGATTGGCGTCGAGATTCGCTCCCGTGATCACGTTGACGGGGTCTCCGACAAGCACGCGATCTTGGGCGGAGTTATGTTTACACTTGGTCATGGAAGATGAGCTTGCGCTGCCTGCAATGCGATGGAGTCTATCCGCAAGTCGGACACCCGGCCTTGGCGGCTTCCGCGTCGATCTGCGCCTTCGATTTGAAACGGCTCAGGTGCGCGAGGAGCGCTTCTGCGGGGTTGGGGATGTGGATCATGGGGAAGCCGCCGATCAGGACGTTGACAGACCCGGGGACGACGACGAAACCGATCGGGATCGGGAGCACGGGCGGGATGGCGCGATCTTTTCCCATCGCTTCGCCGACCGCTTCGGCGGCCTTGTCGGCGGCCATTTGCGCGGCGTTCATCGCGGCGTTCAGCGCTTTCGCGGCGGCCATGGCCATGTTGCCTTCCTGCGCCGCCACGCCCGCTTCCGCGACATCGGCGGCCATGCCGAGATAGCCGGCCACTTTCCCCGCTTTACCGACCGTGCGCGCTACTTTGCCGACGGCCGACATGGCCTTCCCTGCGGCAATCGGTCCTTTGATTTTCACTTGCTGGCAGACGCGGCACAAATCGGTGACGCGCGCCGCGCGTTTGCCGCCAATAAACACATTCGATGACCCGAGAAAGACCTTGAACATGGGCGTCAATCCGCCGCACGTCGGCGCGATGCCGATATCGCCCACGCGCGCCGCGGGTTTGCCTGAGATCAATACGCGAATGCTATTGCCAAGCAGAATCGGTCCGATGCTCGGCAGCGGAATCGGGGGAGCGGGGGGAATCAGGCTGGGCGGATGGCTGTGCGCGTGCGGAATGCCGACGTACAGGCTGGTCATCGTCGCCGCGGGAAAGCTGGGGAACACCGCGGCGATCGGCGCAGTGAGATTGGCGAATCCGACGTCCATCAGGTCTTGCGCGAGGCCGATGGCGCCGGTCACGGCCCCAACCGCCGCCTGGGCGCGCCTTAACACGGCCGCGGAAGCCTCGACAGGATTCTTCCAGTCCACGGGTCTGGGCTTGCCATCCTTGCCGGTCACGGTCATGGGATCAGCAAGTCCCTTGACGGAATCCGCGTAGTTGGTGACCACTCCGCGCATCGCCTGGCCGGTATTGGCCTGGCGCTGCGCGCCGGTGGTCGTATCGCCGGTGACGCCGTTAATCTTTTGATTAATAGCGGTCCGCGTATTC
>JAWXBP010000095.1 GCA_034440135.1 Planctomycetia bacterium | reverse complement strand
GTGATCGGTACCGGGCCGGCTGCGGCGTCGTTCGCACCGCGAATGACGGCCAGGACTGCGCCTACGGCGAGTTTTTGTCCCGGTTCGGCGACCAACCGTTCGATCGTACCCGGATCGAAGCATTCGACGTCGATGACCCCTTTGTCGGTCTCGACCTCGGCGACCACTTGTCCGCGCGTGACGACTTCGCCCGGCTTGATCTTCCATTCGACCAACGTCGCCGCGGCCATATCGGCGCCGAGACTCGGCAGCAGAAAATCAGCCATGGTCGTTCACCAGTTGACGGACGGCCGCCGCGATCGTTTCCGGCTGCGGCAGGGCCGCGTATTCGAGGTGTTTGGCATAAGGCATCGGTACCTCGGCCCCGCAGAGGCGGGCGACAGGCCGATCGAGCTCGAAGAACGACTGCTCCATGATCCGGGCGGCGATCTCGGCCGAGATGCCGCCGCTCCGCCAGCCTTCGTCGACGATCAAGACGCGGTGCGTCTTGGCGACGGATTGCATGATTGTCGCGTCGTCCAAGGGACGCAGCACGCGCAGGTCGATCACTTCCACGTCGACGCCTTCGCCGGCAAGCGTGTCGGCGGCCGCGAGCGACTTGTGCAGGCCCGCGCCGTAGGTCAGCAAGGTGACGGCGGCCCCCGGTCGACGCACGCGTGCCCCTTCGATGTCGACGGGCCCGGCCGCGGGTGGAAGTTCGCCTTCCAGATTGTAGAGCGTTTGGTGCTCGAAAATCAGCACGGGGTCCGGATCGCGGAGCGCCGCGCCCAGCATCCCACGGGCGTCTTCGATCGTCGCCGGAGTCAGGATCTTCAAACCCGGAATATGGGCGTACCAGCCTTCCAGGCTATGCGAATGTTGGGCGGCGAGTTGCTTTCCGCCGCCGGTCGCCATGCGGATGACAAGCGGTACGTTGAACTGCCCGCCCGACATGTGCAGGAGCGTCGCGGCGGTGTTCATGATCTGATCGAGGGCCAGCAAGCTAAAGTTGACCGTCATGATTTCGACGATCGGCCGCATACCCCCGAGCGCCGCGCCGATCCCCGCGCCGACGAACGCCGACTCCGATAGGGGAGTGTCGCGAATCCGCTCCGGCCCGAACTCGTCGAACAATCCCCGGCTTACGGCAAAGCAGCCGCCGTACCGACCCACGTCTTCTCCCATGAGGAAAACACGGGGATCTGCACGAAGCGCCTCGCGCAGGGCTTCGCGCACCGCGTCGCGATAGGTCGTTTTCGATTGGACGGCGGTTGCGTTCATGATGGTTGCTTCTCCGAATAGACGAAGCGGGCGAGATCGGCTACCGGTTCCCAGGTGCCCGCCTCGGCGAAGGCGACCGCTTCGTCGATTTCGCGATCGGCCGACCGCTCGAGTTCGGCCAGATCGGATTCCCTCGCCATGCCCGCTTGCTTGATTTGCTCGAAGAAGAGCGTGATCGGATCGCGCAGTTTCCACTCCGCGATTTCGGTCTTGGAACGATAGAGTTCGGCGTCGAACATGGAATGGGCCCGGAATCGGTAGGTCCGGCATTCCAAGAGGTAAGGCCGACCCTCGCGGACCTGTTCGACGGCTCGCCGCGTCGCTTCGGCGACGGCCACGACGTCCATGCCGTCAACGCTCGCCGCCGCGACGCCGTAGGCATCGGCTTTCCGGGCGATGTCGGTCATCGATTCGGAAACCGCCAAAGCCGTTCCCATCGCATACAGGTTGTTTTCACAAACGAACAGCACGGGCAATCGCCAGAGGGCGGCCAGGTTCATCGACTCGTGAAACTCCCCTTCGGCAACGGCGCCTTCGCCGAAAAAGCAGGCCGTGACGTTCCGCCGCCCTTGCAGTTTGTCGGCCAGAGCGAGTCCCACGGCCAACGGCATGCCGCCGGCGACGATCGCGTTGCCGCCGTAGAAACGAGTCGCAGCGTCGAACAGGTGCATCGACCCGCCCCGACCACGGGCGCAGCCTTCGCGCTTGCCGTACATTTCGGCCATGATCGAGCCGGCCGGTATGCCGCGGGCCAATGCCTGGCCGTGTTCGCGATAGGTCGCCAGCACGGCGTCTTCCGGTCGGAGTTGTTCCATGACGCCGGTCGCCACGGCTTCTTCGCCGACGTAAAGATGGAGAAAGCCGCGGATCTTCTGAGCGCCGTACAACTCGACGCACTTTTCTTCAAAGCGGCGTATTCGCACCATCTGCCGGAGCAGTCGCATGGCGCGATCGCGATCGAGCGGAACATTCGAGTCGAGGGGGCTCATGCTTCGGTCTCCAGCGTTGAGAGATCTCCCTCGGGTAGGCCGAGTTCACGGGCCTTCAGCAGGCGTCGCATCACCTTGCCGCTGCGCGTTTTCGGCAGGCTCGCCACGAAGGCGAGTTCCTTCGGGGCCACGGCCGGACCGAGCCGTTTGCGCCCGAAGCCCAGCAACTCAAGCTCGAGCGCCTCGCTCGGTTCGAGCGGGTGCTTCAAGACGACGAACGCCTTAACGAGCTGACCGATCAAGGGATCGGGTTTGCCGATGACGCCCGCCTCGGCGACGGCCGGGTGTTCCATCAGGGCGCTTTCCACCTCGAACGGGCCGACCATGTGGCCGGAAGTTTTGATAATGTCGTCGACCCGGCCGACGAACCAGTAGTAGCCGTCGGCATCGCGACGGGCCAAATCGCCGCTAAGGTACCAATCGCCGAAGAAGCACCTTCGGTAGCGCTCGTCGTCGTGCAGGTAACCGCGGAACATCGAGGGCCAGCCCGCTTTCAGGGCAAGTTCCCCTTCCACATCCGGTTCGGCGACGACTTCCAAGCCTCCTTCGGTGCGGCGGACGATCGACGCGTCGATGCCCGGAAGCGGCTTTCCCATCGAGCCGGGCCGGATGTCCATGGCTCGATAGTTGGCGATCATGATGCCGCCGGTTTCGGTTTGCCACCAGTTGTCGTGGATCGGCAGGCCCAGGGCCTCGACGCCCCACATGACCGCTTCGGGATTGAGCGGTTCCCCGACGCTGAGTACCAGGCGCAACGCACTCAGGTCGTATTGTCGGCGAGGTTCGCCGGGAATGCGCATCAAGCGGCGCACGGCGGTCGGGGCCGTGTACCAGACGTTGACCCGCTCGTCTTGAAGGATCCGATACCAACGCTCGGCGTCGAACTCGGCCTCGTCGACGATGTTCGTCACGCCGTGCAGCAGCGGCGCGAAGATGCCGTATGACGTGCCGGTGACCCATCCCGGATCGGCCGTGCACCAAAACACGTCGCCGGGATGGAAGTCGAGCACGAACTTGCCCGTGATGTAGTGCGTCAGCGCCGCTTCGTGGACGTGTACGGCCCCTTTGGGCATGCCGGTCGTCCCGCTGGTGAAATGCAGCAGGGCGCCGTCGGCGGGGACCGTCAGCGGAATCGTAAACTTGCCGGAGGCCCGGGCCATGAGCCGCGGCAGCGAAAGCACGCCGGCCGAAACGTCGTCATCGACGTCCGTGAGCAGCACGTGCTCCAGTTGCGGCAACCGCGTTCGGATCGCCGCCACCTTCTTCTCGTATGCCGCTCGGGTCGTGATTAAGACCTTAGCGTCGCCGCGGAAGAGCCGTTGCCAAATCGGTTCGGGACCGAACTGCGAAAACAACGGACAGAACACCGACTTGTTCTTGAGCGTGCCCAAAGCGGAAACATAAAGCTCCGGCACGCGTCCTAGTAGCGAGAAGACGCGGTCCCCGGGGCGGACGTCGAGTCCTTCGAGAACGTTCGCAAAACGGTTGCTGATCTCCGACAACTCGGCGTAAGTGACGTCGCGGCGACCGCCCTCTTTGCCAAGCCAACGTATTGCGACGAGCTCGCCTTGGGGACCGCGGGCGTGCCGATCGACCGCCTGGTACGCCAGGTTGAGATGGGCCGGGTCGGATCTTCCGGTGAGTTCCTTCCGCACCGCCGACCAGGAAAACGCGTCTCGCGCGTGTTCATAATCGGCCAGGTTCGGCGGGACTTGGCCGGCGGCTTGCGATTTGTGGATGGTACGGAACGGCATGGGGGAACCGCCTACGGGAATGAAACGCTTCGAATGGTCAGCCGTTTTGTGCCGACCGTCTGAGGTCGTTGATACCGATGGAACCGACTGCCCGGATGATCGGTTGAGGACTTTCGAAGGCGAATTGCCCCGCGAAAGCGTGGCAGAGTCGGTTTCCGTTGATTGCCCGTCGGCGGCGTTCCGTTTGGTTCCAGCTCTTCCGAACGGCCTGCGTCCGATCAGCCGGCGATTCCCGTTTGTTTTGCACGGCGACGCTTTTCCGAGTAGTGAGTGTTTTGGGGTCGCGTAGTTCAGAAGCAACATTGATGCCAATATGAGCGCATCGCGTAACATCGCCGCAGTGGGGCGACAGCCGCATGCTTTCACGCGTGCGGCGGCCTGCGACGGCTGCGCGCGTGCGAAACTGCACATTCGGAGAAGCGAAGTGCGCCGCCGCGTCGCGCTTCAAGCTGAAGTGCCCTGGCGGAAATTGCGGATCGGGGACGTACAACGGGCCGTAGCGTTCGAATTGAGCGACATGCACAAACCCATGTCGATGCGAACGGCAGAGTTCGCGGCGACTGCGAACCCCAATCACATGTCCGAGCGAACGATGTGCGATATCGTCACATCGAGCGCGCATCGCACAGTCCGATGACGCTCACGAAACAGGCCGCAACGGCGATTTTACGGATAAATCTGCTCGATGATCGCAGCGAAAAAGTGCGGCACGCCGAGTGCAATTCAAATGTTTGAACATATCGAACAACTGAATGAACTCCTGCCCATGAGTCCGCGACGTTCACCGAAGGCGATGCGGCGGGAGGATGCCGGGCAGTAGACAAGCTCGTTGTGAATGCGGATCACGACGAATCAGGTAAGTCGTGCCTGTCCGTTTAAGATGGTCGGCCCTTTGGTCGTACTTAGTGATTGAGACCGCAGTGATACGTGGAGGCAAACGATGCCGTACCGATCGTTGGTGGCCAAGGAGTTGGCGAGGTTTCTCAAGGCGATTGCCCATCCGGCCAGAATTCGTGCGATTGAGGAACTTCGGGGCGGAG
The DNA here is from genome assembly GCA_034440135.1 of Planctomycetia bacterium. Lineage (NCBI taxonomy): Bacteria > Pseudomonadati > Planctomycetota > Planctomycetia > Planctomycetia bacterium. The sequence goes on along the minus strand of JAWXBP010000095.1, from coordinate 11,569 downwards.
AACGGGACGTGAACTCATTACAGGCCGAATTGCATACAAGTCACTCGACCGTCTCGCAACACTTGATGGTCTTGCGGGCGCACCGGCTGGTCGAGGAGCGGAGAGACGGTCGTCATGTGTTCTACAGCCTCCGAAGGCCGGAACTCGCCGACTGGCTGGTAAAGGCCATGGACTTGCTTCCCGAAGCCACCGACGAGGTCAAACGATTGCAAGCGGCGATTCGGAAGTCGAGAACCGCTTGGCAAAGCACGAAGCGCTCGGAGAAGCCAGCGAATAGCCCATCGAAGTAGCAGCGGCCTCACCGAATCGTCTGCAAGGAGTATCCGGAAGCCATGACGTTAAAGCCACCATCCCAAGCAGTGCGAGCATGGCACGCGGAAGCGCTGCCCGATCTGCTGACCGCAGTAAGAGCCGGAGAACACGGACTCACCGAGGCGGAAGCGGCGATTCGGTTGCAAGACTTCGGCCCCAATCTGCTGCCTGAAAAAGGGTCCGCACCGCTGTGGCGGATCGTGCTCCGCCAGTTCTACAGCCCCTTGATCTACATTCTCGTGGCGGCGGCCGTGGTCTCGGTGCTGATCGGCGACGTGAAGGATGCGGCGTTCATTGCGGCGGTGTTGGTCATCAACGCCGCCATCGGCGCTTACCAGGAGTGGCAGGCCGAACAAAGCAGTCAGGCGCTGCAGAAAATGCTACGCATCCGCGCCCAAGTGCAACGGGACGGTGACATACGTGAGATCGAGGCGGCGGAGATCGTCCCGGGGGATGTGGTATGGCTAGAATCCGGCAACCGTGTCCCGGCGGATCTGCGACTGCTGTCTGCGCAGGGCCTGGAGGTGGACGAATCGCTGCTCACCGGAGAGTCCTTGGCAGTGCATAAGGACCCCGTCTGGCAAGGACCGGAAGCAACCCCGATGGCCGATCGGCTGAACATGACGTTTGCCGGCTCGTTAGTGGCCCGCGGGCGGGCGAAGGGACTCGTGGTGGCCACAGGAACGGCGACCGGCGTCGGCCAGTTGGCGCTCGACGTGATGGATGCCCGCGGAGGGAAGCCGCCGCTATTGGAGCGCATGGAGCGGTTTACGAACTACGTGGCAGTCGGAACCCTGGCCGCGGCAGGAGTCATCGGGCTGCTGGGAATCGTGTTGTGGGGCTACACGCTCGTCGAAACCTTCTTTTTGGTGGTGGCGCTGGCGGTGTCCGCCATTCCGGAGGGATTGCCGGTCGCGATAACCGTGGCGCTCGCCGTGGCGACGACGCGAATGGCTCGGCGAAACGTGATCGTGCGGCAATTGACCGCCGTCGAAGGTTTGGGGAGTTGCACCCTGATCGCGACCGACAAGACCGGCACGCTGACATGCAATGAACTAACCGTGCGTGAAGTCTGTTTGGCCGACGGCGACGTGTTTCAGGTGACGGGGCAAGGATTCTCGCCGCAAGGTGAGGTACTCCTGGCGGGACGGCCGGTGGGCTCGGCCGATCATCCTCTGTTGGCGGCGACGGTCCGGGCGGCCGTGTTGTGCAATGAGGCGGACTTGCATCGGCGCAACGGCGAGTGGGTATGGCGCGGGGATGCCGTCGACGTAGCGGCATTGAGCTTGGGAGCAAAGCTGGGAATGCAACGCGAGTCGGCACTTGAAACGGACCCCGAGGTGAGCCGCATTCCCTTTGAATCGGAACATCAATTTGCGGCATCATTCCACCGCAACGGCGAAGGCATTGAAGTGTTGGTCAAAGGCGCGCCGGAGCGCGTACTGGGCATGTGTGGTGATCAACTTTCGGCCGCGGATCGAGCACGAATGGACCACGCGGCGTTAGGCATGGCTGCCCGCGGCCTCCGCGTTCTGGCCGTGGCCGCCGGCCGACTCACGGGAGAGCTTCGTGCCGAGAATGTTCCGCCGCAACCCGCGAATCTGACGCTGCTCGGACTTCTCGGCATGCTCGATCCGTTGCGTGCGGGAGCGCGGGAGGCCGTGGCCGAGTGCCGGCAGGCGGGCGTTCTGGTCTCGATGGTGACCGGGGACCACCGCGTCACGGCTCTGGCCATCGCTCGCGAGCTTGGACTGGCGGCGAGCGACGAGCAGGTCGTTACGGCGGCCGACCTGGACGGCAAGTCGGCCGAGCAGTTGGCGGAGATGGTGCCGCATGTCCGCGTGTTCGCCAGGGTCACGCCGCGCGAAAAACTGCAAATCGTCGAGGCGGCGCGCCAGGCGGGGCACTTCGTCGCGGTTACCGGCGACGGCGTCAACGATGCCCCGGCGATGCGGGCCGCCAACATCGGGGTCGCGATGGGCAAGGCGGGAACGGACGTGGCCAGGGAAGCGGCGGAGTTGGTCATCAGCGACGACAATTTCAGTTCCATCGTGGGCGGCATCGAGGAGGGCCGCGTCGCGTACGACAACATCCGCAAGGTCGTCTACCTGCTCGTGTCGATGGGAGCGGCCGAGCTGCTGATGGTCTTGCTGGCCGTGGTCACCGGGCTGCCGGTGCCCTTGCTCCCGGTCCAGTTGTTGTGGCTGAACCTCGTCACGAACGGGATTCAGGGAGTGGCCTTGGCCTTTGAGCCGGGCGAAGGGGACAGCCTGCGGCGCAAACCGCGTCCGCCCGATGAATCCGTCTTCAACCGGCTGATGGTGGAGCGGATGCTCGTGGCGATGCTGGTGGTCGGCGGTGGCGGCTTTCTGGTGTACGACCTTGCCATTCGAGCGGGCTGGGACGTCGCGGGCGCGCGCAATCTGCTGCTGCTGGTGATGGTGTTGTTCGAGAATTTCCATGTCGGCAACTGCCGTTCGGAGACGAAGTCCGCGTTTACGTTGTCGCCGCTCCGCAGCCCCGTGCTGTTTTTCGGCACGCTGGGTGCGTTTCTGATTCACGTTACGGGAATGTATGTGCCGTTCCTGCAAGACATGCTGGCCACCAAGCCCGTTGATCCGTGGTTGTGGGGCTTGGCGCTTGGCGTCAGCGTGTTGATCGTACCTGGGGTCGAACTGCACAAGTGGTGGTGGGCGAAGCGAACGGGCTCGACTTTGAAGTAATGACAGGAGCCTAACTGTGATCAAACGCATTCTGGTCGGCTTAGGGGGAACAGCGTACACGCCCGTCGCTATTCAACGGGCCATATCGCTGGCGAAATCGCAGGCCGCCGAAGTCACCGGAGTCACCGTGCTCGACGCACGTCGGGTACGCCATTTAGGCGGAGCGATGACGCCGACAGGGGGTGAAGCGGACGCGATCGGCAATCGGGGAACGGCAATCACCGAAGATCGCCTCGCACAATCGATTCGCGACTTCGAGGCGGTTTGCCGAGGGGAACAGATCAAGTACCGCGTCGTGCGGGAATCGGGCGACGCATTCATGAAATTGATCGAATTGGCTCGCTACCACGACTTGATGATTTTCGGTTTGCGGAGCGTCTTCGAGTACGACTTCCTCTGCCCCGATCCACAGGTCCTGCTCATGCGGCTGGTGGGAGCCGGCGTGCGTCCGCTCATCGCCGTATCGCAACAGTTCCGGCAGATTCATCGCGTGTTGATCGCCTACAGCGGCACGATGGAATCAGCCAAAGCGATGAAGCGATTCGTTCAGCTTGGGCTATGGTCGTCCGCCCGTTTGAAGATCATGACCTTTCAAGTTTCCGACGACGAAGGTTATCGCCTGACCTCCGATGCCGCTGACTACTGCCAAGCTCAGGGGTACACGGTCGATCGCCAATCGAATCCCGGCGAGGCCCGCCACATGTTGTTGGCGGCCGCCAAGCTTTGGCAGGCGGACATGATCGTCATGGGCAACAGCGCTCGGAGTGTCCTTCTCCGACACGTGCTCGGCGATACCCTGCAAGACGTGCTGCAACACACCGACATCCCCTTGTTTCTCGCGCAGTAATTACGATGCTTCCACACGACCTGACGGACAGAACTTGTTTGGACCGTTTCGCAGAGGTCTCCGTCGACGAGTCACGGACGATGCTCGGCGGCGGAGCCGGGTGCCTTGCCTTTCCGGTCAGCGACGCGGATCGTCGCTCCTGGGAACAGAAACTCCTCATCAATCCGCCCCGCCTCGCGCCGACTTCCGAGTTCGATCGCGATCTGCAATGCCGTGTTCGCGCGTTCCTAGCCGGTCGACACTACCAGGCTCTGCGTCGCCTGCGAATCGAAGTGAAAGACGGAACCGTCGTGCTCAGCGGCGCGCTCCCCACATTTCATCAACGGCAGATTGCCTTGGAATGCGCCAGGCACGTCGCCGGCGTATTGCGTGTCATCGACCGGCTCGACGTGTCGGACCCGCCGACGGAGCACCAATTACGAGAGCGAAATGAATCCTAACGCTTCCGTCGAGTCGCCTGAGAGCTTTTGGAAAAGGATGTCATGCCATGCTTAAACGAATCCTGGTCGGTTTAGGCGGGACCGAGTACACCCCTTCCGCCATTCATCGCGGCGTGGAACTCGCCTTGGCGCACGACGCCGAACTAAGCGGAGTCGGCGTCATCGACTACCGGCGACTGACTCGTGTCGGCCCGGTGCCCCTCGGCGGCGGGCACTATGCAGCGGAACTACGTCGACAGCGAGTGGAGCAAGCCCGCGCGCCAAGAATCTATTCTTGCGGCGCGTCTTCGGGGAGACGGCGTTGCACGTCATTCGGCACGCCGCCAGCCGTTGTTCCTGCTCAGTGAGTGGTGCCGCCCGTCCGATGACAAACGCGATCATCCACTTGCCGTAGCGATATAGTCTCCGTCACTCAATTCCTTTGGAGGAAACATCCATGCGCTCCTTACGCATGCTGCTACTGGCCACCGACTTCGGCCCGGCGAGCCGGACTCTCGCCGCCGTCACGGCGCGTCTCGCTCGGGCGTTCGGCTCGCGCGTGACGCCGTTGCACGTCGTCGACGTTGATTCGGATTCCGCTCTCATCGACTACTTCCGCCGCCAAGTCGGCCAACGCATGATGGAACCGTTGGTTAATACGCTAACGCTTGAAAATGTCGAGTTGGCGCACCCGGTCGTCTTGACCGGTTCTGTCGCCGACAAAATTCTGCGGAAGGCCGATGAACTCGACGCCGACCTCATTGTCGTAGGAGCCGGTGAACCTCGAGACGGCAAGGTGTCGTGCGGCCCGATCGCCGAAGCCGTGATCCAGCAGGCGCGCCAACCGGTACTGGCGATTCGTTCCGGAACGCCGCCCGCTTTTCGGCAAATTCTCTGTCCGTTCGACGGCTCGTCCGCCTCGCTACGAGGACTCAAGAACTCGATCCGCCTGGCACGGATATTTCAATCCGAACTCAGCGTGCTCTGCGTCGTACCGCAAGTGAGTTGGGTGACGGCGGCCGCGGAGGTCGGGGCGCTGACGAATGTTCATGAGCAATACGCCGATCGGTGGGAGGAGAGCGTTCTCGCCGCCCTTCGTGAAACGGACTTCGGCGGCGTGAGTTGGAGCAAAGACATTCGTTGCGGTTCGCCGTCGCAAGAAATCCTCGCGACCGCCGCGGAGAAACAGGCCGATCTGATCGTGATGGGGGCGACCGGCAAATCAGGCATCACACGCGTGTTCTTGGGAAGCACCACGCGGCGCGTCTTGCAGAAGTTGCCCTGTTCGCTACTGGTGGTTCACGACGAAGACATGCTGCTGGAAGACCTTAATGCCGAGGACGTGCAGACGAACAATCTGGCGTACACCGAAGCGAACGCGTTGTTGGCGGATCAGGCCTACGAAGGGGCCCTACGAAAATTCGATCAGGTTCTGGCCCGTAACCCGTTCCACGTGCCGGCTCTCGATGGACGGGCGCAAGCCTGCGAAGCACTGGGCCAGTATGAACGTGCCGAACGGTGCCGCCGACGGGCGGAGATCCTGCGTCACGAGACCTGGACCTAGAAGGAACTCGAAGGGAACGACTCCTCGGACCCGCCTTACTTTGCCAAAGGAAGCGTCATGTCCTCAATGACCGTCCGGATCGGTTACACGCGAATACTAGTCGCCGTTGATTTTTCGCCGTACGCCGAAGCGGCCTTGAAACAGGCGGTGTGGCTTGCGCCGCAGATGGGCGCGACGATTACCTTGGCGCATGCGTTGCCCCATCTACTTCCCCCCCAAAAACTGAACGCACCAGTGCCGAAGATGAAAATGTTGACGGATCTTTTGAATGTGTCCGGCGAAGGCGCGCGGTATGAAGCGTTCGAACGTGAGACGCGACAACACGCCGACGCGAAGTTGCGCCATTTGGTTGACCAATACGCGACCAATATCGACGTGCAGTTCAAAGTCCTCCAGGGGGAGCCCTTCGTCGAGATCATCCATACCGTCCAGCAGGAAGGCTATGACCTCGTACTGGCGGGAACCCGCGGGCTCGCTGCATGGCAACAGTTTTTCGTCGGCAGTACGGCCAAGCGATTGATTCGCAAGTGCCCTTCGTCCGTATGGATCGTGAAGACGGAGCACGGGGAGCCGCCCAAGCGGGTGTTGGCGGCGACGGATTTTTCGGAGGTGAGTCGCCGGGCGGCAAGGGAGGGGCTTTCGATCGCTCGGCAGGCCGGTGCCGAGTTTCACCTGCTGCATGTCATCGATTCGATGGACATGCCTGAAGATGCCGTCGCGAAGATGCCCCAGGGGAGTTCCCTGAGACGTGAGATCAACGAAGAGGCCAAAGAGCGACTGGATGGTTTCGTCGAATCGCTCCACACCGAGCCTTCCCGGATTCATCGGCACTTGTCCTGGGGGACTCCTTGGAAGGACATCGGGCGTCTTGTTCAGCGTTTGAAGATTGATTTAATCGCCATAGGCACGGTTGGCCGCAGCGGTGTGAAAGGATTGTTTCTCGGGAACACGGCGGAAAAAGTGCTCGGCACCTGTGATTGCAGCATCTTGACGGTCAAGCCGGCGGACTTTGTGTCGCCGATTGAGCCCTCGTTGCGGCAATCGCAGCCCGTCCGCCCCGCTGGTCCATGAATAGTCATTACTCCACTCCGCCGTTGTCACCCCGAGTGCTTGCCCCACGGCGCCGATCTACCCTGGCGACGATTCAACCAGCCACTCGCCCACGAAAGGAAGCCTGATGTCCTCGACGACAATCTCATCGGGATACCGGCGGATTTTGGTCGCCGTCGATTTCTCGTCGCACGCCGAGGCGGCCTTGAAGCAAGCCGTTTGGCTGGCGCAGCAGTCCGGCGCCCGAATCACATTGCTTCACGCGCTACCAGATCTGCGCCGCGTGGTTGCCTCCGCTTCGCTCCGCGCCAGACTGGATATGGTGTACGGCGAAGGCGAGACGTTTCAATTTGAGATTCGTCAAGAATCCGATCTGCGCATGAAACGCATGCTGATGGCCCTCAACGCCACGGACCTGGACGTAACGGTGGAAACGCTACTGGGGGAACCGTTTGTCGCCGTCATCCATGCCGTCCAGAAGGAAGGCCATGACCTCGTATTAGCCGGAACTCGCGGACTGGCCGCTTGGGAACAGTTTTTCGTCGGCAGTACGGCCAAGCGATTGATTCGCAAGTGCCCTTCGTCCGTATGGATCGTGAAGGCGCAACACGCGGAGCCGCCCAAGGCGGTGTTGGCGGCAACGGATTTTTCCGACGTGAGTCGCCGAGCGGTGCTGGAGGGGTTGTCGATCGCCCGGCGGGCCGGGGCCGACTTTCACTTACTCCACGTCATCGAATCGGACGTCCCGCCCGGCCTGGGCGAGCGACTCCCAGACGACTCTTGGCTTAGACAAGCCATTCGTGAGGAAGCGGGCGAGCGTCTGGCCGCCTTCGCGGCCTCACTTGACACCGACGCCTCTCGGGTTCACTCGCATTTGTCGTCGGGAACGCCTTGGCAAGAAATCGACCGTTTAGCCAAGCATCTCAACATCGCCCTGATTGCGATGGGCACGGTCGGTCGTAGCGGCATCAAGGGGGTGCTGCTTGGCAACACGGCGGAAAAGGTACTCGGCACATGCGATTGCAGCATTCTGACGGTCAAACCTGCGGACTTCGTCTCACCGATCATGCCGCCGTTCTGGCCGCTCCACCCAGAATCGGAGAAGGTGCCCTCCGACTCAGGCCAAGGTAGGCCAGACCATTCATAACCGTACTTGCACTAGAAGAACTCCGATGATGCGCAAGACGACGAAAGGCGCAAGCAACCGATAACTGACAACGTAGCGAGGATCGGCATGAAACGCTTCAAGAATATCTCACTCATTTACGAATGCGATCACGCGACATGTGCGCGTGTCGCGATTCTGGCCAGGGACAACCGTGCCCGCCTAACCATCGTGCAGGTGCTCAAGGATTTGTCTGCCGGTCGGGAGCAGGTGGTGACCGTCGTGAATAAACTGATCGACGTGCGGAAACTCGTGCTACAGGAATGTCAGGCACGACTTAAGGAAGCCGCCGCCGCCATGAAGTCACTCGGGGTGCGGCCTGCGACGCAACTGTTGATCGGAGAGCCATTCCTGGAAATCATCCGCGATGTGATCGAGCAACGGCGCGATCTGGTAATCATGACGGCCGAAGGAAAGGTGGGGCTGAGGCAACGGTTGTTCGGTAGCACGTCGAGTTGTTTGATGCGCCAATGCCCGTGTCCCGTCCTGGTGATGAAACCCGGCGTCAAAGGGCGTTTTCGCCCGGATCATGGCCGCGATCGACCCGGAAGTTACGGGAGATGCACGGGATACGCTCAACCGTCTGATCCTTGAATTGGCGTCCTCGCTGTCCGCTAGCGAAGACGCCGACTTACACATCGTCCATGCATGGCAACTTTATCGACGGCTCCCCGTACAGCGATGCAGCCGTGGCAGAAATCTGCCGACGGCCCTGGCCGGAAGGAACCGAGGTCCGAATCATCACGGTAGATGCTCCCTGGACGGAAGACCTGTCGCGAGGCCGTTCGTCGAGCGCGTTCGATGAGATCAACAAGCAACTGCGAACGGAAGCCTGGCAACGTCTCAACGATGCTGCAGCCGCATTCAAGCGCAATGCACCCGACTTATTTGTCACCCCCGTCCTCCAGGAAGGTTACCCGAAGGACAAGATTTTAGACGAAGCGGAGGACTGGGGCGCGGAGTTGATTGTCGTCGGGTCACATGGGTACGGGGCTATTAAGCGATTGTTTCTCGGCTCAGTATCCTTGGCGGTGGCGACCAATGCCGCCTGCTCGGTGGAAATCGTCCGAATCCCCCCGTCCTCCGGGTCTGAGACGGCCAAGTCGCAATAAACGGGCCGCCCGTCCGCGTCACGACAGCGCTCATTCCCGAGGTGTTAGAATACGCAAGTTTCGTTTGGGGGGAATCAGCCTGATGGTTGTGAGTGTCTTTAAGCTTGCGATGACACCGATAGTCGGAGTTCGGCCAGGCCCGGTGAACCTCTACATTACCATCGCAGCCTTTGGAGTAGGGTTTTTGCTCGTGCTCAAATCGCACCCCTTTTCTGCGAGGCGTGAACGCCCCCAGTCCGAATTACCGCATCGCACCGGCAAGTCATCCGGTACCAACTGTCAATGCCTTGAGGCGGCACGAAGGTCATCGAGGTAGGACGGCTCATGGAACCCCTGCTGCGAAACCTGGTGCTCGTATTCCTGCTCGCGGGGAGCGTTCTGCACTTGTTTCACCGTCTGCGCCTGCCGTCCATCGTCGGGCTGCTCGTGGCCGGAGTACTGATCGGGCCGCATGGGTTAGGTGTCCTTCAGGAACGGGACCAAATCGAAAAGCTGGCCGAGATCGGCATTCTGCTGCTGATGTTCTCGATCGGTCTGGATTTCACCCGTGAGCGGCTCCAAGAGTTGCTGTACGCCGCAGGAATCGGCGCGGCGCAGATGTTGGTCTGCATCGTGGTGACAGCCTTGGCCGCCGCGGCATTCGTAGAGCGATGGGCCGAGGCTGTGTTTCTCGGGTTTCTCGTCGCCCACACCAGTTCCACCTTGATGCTGAAGCTGTTTCTCGACCGAGGCGAGTTGACGACGCCGCCCGTGCGACTCGGTTTGGGAATCAGCATTACCCAAGATCTGTCGGTCGTTTTGATGCTACTGGCCGTCCCGGTCATGGCGGGTGGACAATTTGCGCTGGGAGACCTGGGAGTAATGCTGCTCCGCGCTTGCGGAGTGTTCGCAGTCGCCGTCACACTTTCGCGCTGGATTATTCCCCTCTGGATGGACCATGTCATCCGCAGTCGGAGTCGAGAACTATTCCTCATCTTTGTCATTGTCGTTTGTCTGGGCACTGCTTGGACGACGATGGCTGCCGGCTTATCCATCGGACTCGGGGCGTTTCTCGCCGGCCTGGCAATTGCAGAGTCTGGTTACAGTCACCATACGCTCTCAGAGGTAGCGCCGTTTCGGGACTTGCTCATTAGCATTTTTTTTATCTCGACTGGAATGCTGCTCAATGTCAACGGCCTTGTAAATGACGCTTGGTTGGCCGCGCTCTTGCTGATCGCAGTTCTGGCGATTAAGTTTTCGAGCGGATTTGCTCCCATCTTAGTCTGGGGGTACCCGTTGCGCGTTGCAACCATTGTTGGAACCGGGATCGCTCAGATGGGTGAATTTTCCTTTGTCTTGGGATATACTGGGCACCAACTGGGCCTAATTCGTGACGACCACTACGCCGTTTTTCTGCTAATTGCAGTGGCATCGATGGTTGCAAGCCCGTTCCTGGTCTCCAACAGTTCGCGGCTGGCTCAGTTGCTCGCCACAATCCCTTGGCTGAAACGTCTTGAAAACCGACCTATGGGCAACGAAGCGGAGGACCAACCTCCGCTGGAGAATCATGTCATCATTGCCGGCTATGGGGTGAACGGTCGCAATGTGGCGAACTCGTTACGGACGTTTGAGTTGCCGTTTTCCGTTTTAGAGATGAATCCTGATACCGTTCAGGCCGCTCGTCGACGTGGCGAACCGGTGTTCTTCGGCGATTGCTCCCGCGCCGAAGTGTTGCGGAAACTGCACATCGGCACTGCGCGCGGCTTTGTCCTGGCGATTTCCGATTCGCAGGCGACGCGGCAGGCTGTGCAGATAGCCCGGCATGAGAACGCGCGGCTTCACATCATCGTCCGAACCAGGTACATGACGGAAATCGATGCTCTCCGCGAACTCGGTGCGAACGAGGTCATTGCGGAGGAATTCGAGACTTCGCTGGAAGTGCTGGCGTTGACGCTGCGACTGTTTGAAACACCCAATGCCTCGATCGACCGCGTCATCGACAGTTTTCGGGCCAATGCCTATCGCGCACTTCGAGGCGAGATGCCGTCCACGGAGCGGCAGCGACTCCTCAACGAGTTGGCGCCCAAATTTGAGATCGAGACTCGTCAACTTGCCGAGGGATCGCCGGCCATCGGCAAAACGCTGGGGGAGCTCGATCTCAGAGCGAGAACAGGAGCGACAATTCTGGCCGTTCGACGAGATGCAGCGCTCACTGCCGTTCCTGCCGCTGATTTTCAATTTCAGAAGGACGACCTTCTGGTCCTCGCCGGAAGCGGGCACCAGATTACCAATGCGATACCATTACTGTCCGGTTAAGGAATTTTGATTTTGGTTGAAGTGAGGCCGGGTTCTTGAGTTACGTTGCACAATGAGCGCGCACGACTTCAATTTGCTCCGT
>JAWXBP010000094.1 GCA_034440135.1 Planctomycetia bacterium | reverse complement strand
TGGCCGCGAACCTGACCGGCCAGGTGCGCAACATCGCCGACGTGACGACCGCGGTCGCGAACGGCGACTTGTCGCAAAAGATCACGGTCGACGTGCGCGGCGAAATCTTGGAGTTGAAAGACACCATCAACACGATGGTCGATCAGCTTCGCTCGTTTGCTGCGGAAGTGACCCGAGTCGCGCGCGAAGTCGGTACGGAAGGCAAACTCGGCGGCCAGGCCGACGTGCGCGGCGTGGCCGGCACTTGGAAGGACTTGACGGACAGCGTCAATTTTATGGCCGGCAATCTCACCGGCCAGGTGCGCAACATCGCCGAAGTGACGACCGCTGTCGCGAACGGCGACTTATCGAAAAAGATCACGGTCGATGTGCGCGGCGAGATTCTTGAACTCAAAGACACCATCAACACGATGGTCGATCAGCTTCGCTCGTTCGCTGCGGAAGTGACTCGTGTGGCGCGCGAAGTCGGTACGGAAGGCAAACTCGGCGGCCAGGCCGACGTGCGCGGCGTGGCCGGCACTTGGAAGGACCTCACCGACAGCGTGAACTTCATGGCCGGCAACCTCACTGGCCAGGTGCGCAACATCGCCGACGTGACGAAGGCGGTCGCGAATGGCGACTTGTCGAAGAAGATCACTGTCGATGTGAAGGGGGAAATCCTCGAACTAAAAAACACCGTCAACACGATGGTGGATCAGCTGAGCTCGTTCGCAGCGGAAGTAACGCGCGTGGCGCGCGAAGTTGGCACGGAAGGTAAGCTCGGCGGTCAGGCTCACGTCCGCGGCGTCTCCGGCACGTGGAAAGACCTGACGGATAACGTCAACTTCATGGCCGGCAATTTGACCAGCCAAGTGCGCGGCATCGCGAAAGTGGTGACCGCCGTGGCGAACGGCGACCTTAAACAAAAGCTCACGCTCCAGGCGAAGGGCGAAATCGCCGCGCTGGCTGATACCATTAACAGCATGATCGAGACGTTGGCCACGTTCGCCGATCAGGTGACCACCGTGGCGCGCGAAGTGGGCGTCGAAGGTAAACTAGGCGGCCAGGCGAACGTGCCCGGCGCCGCCGGCACTTGGAAAGATCTCACCGACAACACTAATCAGTTGGCGGCGAATCTCACGACGCAAGTTCGGGCGATCGCGGAAGTTGCCACCGCCGTCACCAAGGGCGACCTCACGCAATCCATCACGGTCGCGGCCTCCGGCGAAGTGGCGTCGCTCAAGGACAACATCAACGAGATGATTGTCAATCTGAAAAACACCACGCAAAAGAACAGCGAGCAAGACTGGCTGAAGACGAATCTCGCCAAGTTCAGCCGGATGCTCCAGGGCCAGAAGGATTTGCTTACCGTCGGTCGGTTGATTCTCTCCGAACTCGCGCCAGTCGTTTCCGCGCAGCATGCGGTGTTCTATACGGTGGACGGCGCCACGGAACCGCCGGCGCTGACGCTGTTGGCAAGTTACGCCTTCAAAGAGCCGAACGCGCTCGGCAGCCGCCTGGCCTGGGGGCAGGGGCTGATCGGCCAATGCGCTCAGGATCAAAAGAAGATCGTCTTAACGCAAGTGCCGCCAGAATACGTCCGCATCGCCTCGGGCCTGGGGGACGCCAATCCGCAAAGCATCATCATTCTTCCGGTGTTGTTCGAGGGCCAGGTCAAAGCAGTGTTGGAGTTGGCCTCGTTCGATCGCTTCAGCGCGACGCACGAGACATTTCTCGATCAATTGACCGAGAGCATCGGCATCGTGCTCAATACGATCGAAGCCAACATGCGGACCGAGGGCCTGTTGGCGCAGTCGCAATCGCTGGCCACGGAACTGCAGAGTCGCCAGGAGGAACTGCAGCAGACGAACCAGGAGTTGCAGGAAAAAGCCCGACTCTTGGCGCATCAGAACGCGGAAGTCGAACGCAAGAACACCGAAGTCGAACAAGCCCGTCAGGCCGTGGAGGAAAAGGCCACGCAATTGGCACTGACTTCGAAGTACAAGTCGGAGTTCCTCGCCAACATGTCGCACGAACTCCGCACGCCGCTCAATAGCCTGTTGATTCTGTCGGATCAATTGGCCAAGAATCCCGACGGCAACTTGTCCGGAAAGCAAACGGAGTTCGCCAAAACGATTCATTCCTCAGGCAACGACTTGTTGACATTGATCAACGACATCCTGGATCTCTCGAAGATCGAATCCGGCACGGTGGTGCTTGATATTGATGAATTGAAGCTAAACGACTTCCGGCGTTACAACGAGCGCACCTTCGGCCACGTCGCCGAAGCCAAGGGCGTCGATTTCATCATTCAGATCGAAGCCGACGTGCCCGACTCGATCTACACGGACTCGAAACGTCTTCGCCAAATTATCAAGAATTTACTGTCGAACGCGTTCAAGTTCACGCATCACGGCCATGTCGTATTGCGCGTCGAAGTTGCTCAGGAAGGCTGGGATAAGTCGCACGAGCGGCTGCAAAGCGCCGATCGCGTCTTGGCGATCTCGGTGGCCGACACAGGCATCGGCATTTCGCCGGACAAGCAGCAGATCGTCTTCGAGGCGTTCCAACAGGCGGACGGCAGCACTAGCCGGCGGTTCGGCGGCACGGGGTTGGGCCTGGCGATTAGCCGCGAAATCGCGCGACTTCTGGGCGGCCAGATTCGACTGGTCAGCGCGCAAGGGCAAGGCAGCACGTTTACGCTGTATCTTCCACAGCGTTACGTGGCGCTCACCACGACGCGCAAGCCTGCCGCCGAAACGGCCGCGCCGGCCAATGTGCCTGCGCTCGCAGCGCCTTTGCCACCGGCCGACATCAGCCTGGTGATTCGCGATTTCGAGGACGACGCGTCGCCCGCGTTGCAGCCGACGGATCGCATGGTGCTGATCGTCGACAATGACCTTGGCTTCTCAAAATACATGCTGGAAATCACCCGCGATCATGGCTTCCATGGCGTGGTCACGGCCTCCGGCGTGACCGCCGTGGCGCTGGTGCATGAAAACATGCCTTCAGCGGTGACGCTCGATATCCGCTTGCCTGACATGGATGGCTGGCGGGTGCTGGATCGCATCAAGTCCGATCTCGCCACGCGGCATATTCCGGTCTGCGTGATCTCGACGGAAGAAGACGCGAGGCGGGCGCGCAACCGGGGCGCGTACTCCGTGCTGAATAAGCCGATCGAGAGGCGCGAGCGGCTCGACCAGGTACTGGAATCGTTGGAAAGTTTCCTGGCGCGGAGCGTGCAACGCGTGCTGATCGTGGGCGACGACGCGAAGCAACGCGATGCCCTGGCCGAGTTGTTGAACATCGACGATGTCGAAGTGCAGAAGGCCGATGCCAATGCGGCGATGGAATTCACCGCAGGGCTGGGCGCGGCCGACTGCATTGTCGTAATCGGCAAGGTTCAAGAGACCTTCCTAGAACGCCTCGTCGATCAGCTCGACCCCGCGGACTTTCACCGTAATGTCGGCGTGATCGTATTCAACGAGGACGAGGGGCCCCATCGCGGTGCGCTAAAGCAACTTGCCGAGGCGACAGTCGTCCATACCGCTCGTACGCGCGAGCGCCTGCTCGACCAGGTGTTGCTGCATCTGCACGCTCCCGTCTCGCGTCTCTCCGAAGCGCAGCGCACGATGCTGGTGCAGTTGCACGATAACGCCGGGGCGTTGGCGAATAAGAAGGTATTGGTGGTCGACGACGACGTCCGCAACATCTTTGCGCTGACCAGCGTGCTGGAGCGGCAATCAATGCAAGTGGTCTCCGCGGAGACGGGTCGCGAGGCCATTCACATTTTGGAGACGACGCCGGATATTGACGTGATGCTGCTCGACATCATGATGCCCGAAATGGATGGCATCGATACGATGCGCGTCATCCGCAAACTACCTCAATGCGCGTCGCTGCCGATCGTGGCGGTTACCGCGAAGGCGATGAAAGGCGATCGCGAAAAATGCATCGAGGCCGGCGCCTGGGACTATCTCTCGAAGCCCGTCGATACCGAACAGTTGTTCTCCGTGCTACGCTTTTGGTGCCATCGGCAAGCGGCCCGCCGCGGCCCGCGCCGAAGTCTCGAGCATCGCGCTGACATCCCTTATGGCACACTATGGACGCGAACGGTAAAGTCAACATCCTGATCGTTGACGACGCACCCGACAAGCTGCTCGCGCTAGACACTGTGCTAGCGGACCTTGACGAACGCGTCGTGACGGCCGCGTCCGGGCGCGAAGCGCTGCGGCGACTGTTGGCGGACGATTTCGCAGTTGTTCTGCTTGACGTCAACATGCCGGATCTTGATGGCTTCGAGACGGCGAGCCTGATCCGGCAGCGCAAACGGTCGGAACATACGCCGATCATCTTCATCACCGCCGAAAGCGATGAGACGCACGTCAGCCGCGGATATTCACTGGGCGCGGTCGACTACATCGTCGCGCCCATGCTGCCCGAGGTGCTGCGAACCAAAGTCAGCGTGTTTGTGGAGCTATATCGCAAGCAACGAGAAATCGAACGCCAGGCGGATCAGCGCATCGCTCTGGCGCTGATGCAAGCGGAGCGCGACGAAGCGGATCGGGCGAATCGTGCCAAAAGCGAGTTCCTGGCAAACGTGAGTCACGAACTGCGCACGCCGATGAACGCCATCATCGGCATGACCGATCTCGCATTGCAGGAGCAGCTCGCGCCCTCGGTTCGAGACTATCTAGAGACCGCTCGCACTTCGGCCACGCTGTTGGTATCGCTGTTGAACGAAATCCTGGACTTCTCGAAGCTCGATTCCGGGCGCTTTTCGCTCGAAGCGGCGCCGTTCGATCTCCGCGTGGCCGTCCAGCAGACGGTTAAGACGCTGATTCATCATGCCGAGGCCAAGAACTTACGACTGGAATGCGAACTCACGGAAGGCGTCGACATGCATGTCGTGGGTGACTCGCTACGCTTGCGTCAGGTATTGAATAATCTGATTGGCAATGCGATCAAGTTTACATCCCGCGGGTCCGTAGCCGTCGTGGTGCGGCCGGCCACGTCCGACGAATCGAACACATCCTTCCAGTTCGCGGTGCGCGATACCGGCATTGGAATCTCCGCCGAGGATCAGGGGAAGATCTTTTCCCCGTTCACGCAGGTCGACGCCTCCATGACGCGGCGCTTCGGCGGCGCAGGGCTGGGACTGACGATCGCCGCAAATCTCGTGGCGATGATGGGCGGGCAGTTGCAAGTGGAGAGCGCGCCGGGATCAGGTAGTACGTTTTCCTTTACGATTCGCATGCCGCGCGCCGGGTCACTGCCTTCGACGCCAACGTCGTCCGCACCGGCCTCCGCTGAACCCGCCAAGGCCAGCGTGGCGCTCAACATCTTGTTGGCGGAGGACACTTACGCCAATCAGAAACTGCTCACGACGGTTTTGCGGCGTCGCGGGCATCACGTGCTCGTCGTCGACAATGGCGCGGAGGCCGTCGAAGCGGCGCGCAGCGGTCGCTTTGATGCTATCTTAATGGACATTCAGATGCCCACCATGGACGGCTTTGAGGCGACGGCCGCGATCCGTGCTATCGCCGATCCAACAATGGCGACGGTGCCGATCGTTGCGCTCACAGCACATGCCATGCAAGGCGACGACGCGCGCTGTCTGATGGCGGGCATGGACGCCTACCTAGCCAAGCCGATCGACATCCGCGAGTTAGTAGAATTAGTCGAGGATCTACCGCACCGCGCACGCCGCATCGTGCCAGTTGACAACACGTGACGACTCGTACGAAGAAACGCTATTCTTCATGTCCCAGATCTTCCAGCACCTTTTCCGGCGCCACTTCTTGCGTCAGTTCCGGCAGGTCGTCCATGCCGGCGAGGTCAATGTCCAATCGTACAGCGACGGCCTGCAGCAGTGCAAGCGCCTTGGTAACCTCGTGCTCCGTCAACAAGTTGATCTGCAGGTCCAGCTTCGCCTGCCGGTCCGCCCAGGCGCTTTGCCGGTTCTGGCTAATCAACACGAACGTGGAGAGAAAGATCGACTCCAGGGAGACGGTCGTCGTCAGCAGGCCGTACGGATAGGGATCAAAGGCTGGGAGCGGCGTCAGATCCTGGTTGATCGCGATCCACGTGGCGAACCAGATGGCGTGCAGCCAGACAAACGTCATACTGCCCGACCAACTCGTCATCCAGTCGGCGAAATGCTGAGCGCAGGTACGTCGCGCATCTTCGGCGCGATGTTGTTCTGTCCTGCTTCACCTGAAACTGGAATCACCGCTTGTTTGGGTTAGCATTGACCCAAGCGGAGGTGATTTCCATGAGCGCTAAACGTACTCGTAGGCAGTTTTTTGCGGAGCGGAAGGCGGAGGTCGTGCGGCGGCACCTGGTCGGCAAGGAGGCGGTGTCCGACTTGGCGGACGAGTTGAAGGTGCAGCCGACGCAGCTTCAACTGTGGATCAAAGCAGGTGCTGGATCAGGCGGAGGCGGCGTTCGCCAAGATGCTGGGCAAGGCACGGCGCGTGGAGGACGCCAAGGACCGCAAGATCGCGGAGTTGGAGACGAAGGTCGCGCAAAAGGATGCGGCTCAGCAGTACGCGGAGTATATGGCCGCTGAAAACCGCTTTGGTCATACGGTTGATGGAAGTGTGCCAGCCGAACGTGCCACCGCCCATGAGTATGAGGCCTGCCTGATCGCCGAAAACATTGCCTATCGCTGGAACGCAAGGCCCGTTGAGTACAACGACGTTGCTAGAGAGGTAGTTGCCGGATGGCAAAAGTCCCCCCCGCATCGGCGCAATTTACTCAACGAGCACGTTACTGAGATCGGCGTCGGAGTAGCGAGAAGCGACGTGACCGGTTACTGCTTCGTCGTGCAAATGTTCGGACGTCCTAACTCCCTGGCGATTCATGTGGCCATTGAAAACGCGACCGACGAGGAAGTAGCATACGAATTGGACGGAGAGAGATATTCGCTGCCGTCTCATTTCAGTCGCAGGCATGATCTCTGTATGCCACCCGTCTTGAAGCTCGCAACGGAAAACTCTCGACAAGCGTCAATGACCTTGTCGGATGGCGACGAAATGTCGATCGTCCGTGATCGCGAACGACTCAGAATAATTAAGTCGCGTTGATTTCGGCTAACGTTGCCATAGGGCAAGCCAGCAGCGGAAGGCGGACGTACCTCTATGCTGGCGAGCCAGCCCGGGCGATTCTCATTATCTTGGCTGAACTCCAAGCCATCCCAGGGTAGCAGCTGCAGTAAAACTCGCAGCCTGCCGGCGAGTGGTGATTCAGCTGCCGGCAAACATCCCGAATTGCGATGGCCTCGGCATGGGCAGTTGGGTCGTGGGTGCCTGCGTTACGTTTATTTTCAGTGCCTGCGGAGTGTTGCCAGTAATGCCACTAACTCTCGTGGATTTACCGGTTTCACGAGGTGCCGGTCGATTCCCGACTCGTCGGCACGGACCCGATCGTGATCCTGGCCATAACCTGTGACAGCCACAATCAACGCATCCTGGAGTCCGATTTCGTTGCGGAGACGTTTGGCGACGTCATATCCGCTAATTCCTGGCAGTCCAATGTCGAGCAAGACGACCTCCGGCGATTCTGCGGCCGCCATTTCAAGAGCAGCAGTTCCGTCATGCGCGACGCTGACCTGATGGCCCAAATGGCGTAGCAACATGGCTAAGGCAGCCGCACCATCGACATTGTCTTCCACCACCAGTACGCGTCGCAACGTCGCGGCCGTCCCCTCGTCGGCTGCGCTGTTGGTCGCGAGTACATTCGTGCGCGAGAGGCGGGGGAACCGTACGACAAACGTCGCACCGCGGTCAATGCCTTCGCTGAGCGCTTCGACGGTGCCGCCGTGCAGGGTGACGAGCCGTTTCACCAACGTTAGTCCGATTCCAAGACCACCCTGAGAGCGGTCCAGAGAACGATCCGCCTGCGTAAACAAATCGAAGATGTTTGGCAACAACTCAGGAGCGATTCCCACGCCGGTGTCACGGATACGAATCTCCACAAATGCTTGCCGCGCTTCGCCCGTCACTTGGATCGCGCCGTTCACGTCGGTGTACTTGGCAGCATTGTTCAACAAATTCCCCAAGATCTGCTCCAGTCTAGCTGGATCCGCTTCGATGTACATCGGCGAGTCAGGCAACGTGACTTGAAGATCCACGTCGCGCGAACGAATCAACGATTGACACCCTTCAATCGCTTGGCGCAGCGCGGCTTGGACTTCGACCACATCCGTCCGCAGCTCAACCTTGCCTCGTGCAATCCGCGCCACGTCCAAAAGGTCATCTAAGAGCCGCGCCATGTGCGCCAATTGCCGCTCGGAGATGTCCAGCGCATGGTCAACCAACTCGTCGCCAGCGACACGTTTGCGGAGGATGTACATGGTGTTGCGGATGGGAGCCAACGGGTTCCTTAACTCGTGTGCCAACATGGCCAGAAACTCGTCCTTGGAGCGATTGGCCGCCTCCGCCTCGGCGCGACGCGCTTGTTCTTCGGCCAGCAGTTTCGCTTGGGCCAGTTCGCGCCTGCGGCTGGTGACGTCTTCCAACGCGACGAGGATCATTTGTGTGGCGCTACCTTCCCAATAGATACGATGTGCATTCAGCAGAAGCGTACGGCGGTCATGTGCGGACAGGTCGACCTCCAACTCGAAATCTCGCAGGCGATCATTTTCCGGGATGATGCGTCGCAAGGTAGCAACCAACTGGGCCTGGTCGAGTGCGCCGTACGGCAACTCTGCCAGATGCAGGCCACTCACCTTCTCCGAAGAAATCTGGAAGAGCTGGCAGAATGCAGCATTCGTGCGTTGAATTCGCAGGTCTCCGTCCAGGACCAGCAACGGCTCCCAGACCGTGTCCACGATGGCATCCGCATTGTCACGCGCCGCCGTGAGCTGTTCGGCAGCTTGCTTGAGCGCATCAATTCCCACCAGTGCGAGCGTCGCACCTTCGATCCGGTTGTCGCTGGTAACGTAGGGTCGAATCCGCAACGAATACCAATGGCCCTGCTGATCTTGCACCTCGACGTCCGCAAAAGTTAACGAATCGATCACGCCTCGGATCACTTCCGGCAAGTTCGTGATGTTCAGATTGTGCCGGAGGTGACAGAGCGGCCGACCAACGTCACTCGGGATCAGACTGAAAAGTCCTTCCGCCGAAGGGGTGAAACGCCGAATCTTCAACTCTCGATTCACCATCACAATGGGGATTTTTAGGCCCCCTAGAAGATTGATTAAGTCATCATTGACATTGCCCAGTTCTGAATTCCGATGCTTGAGCTCGTCATTCACCGTCGTCAGTTCTTCATTGGTGGACTGCATCTCCTCCTTCGCGGTCTGCAACTCCTCATTTGTGCTTTGCAGTTCCTCATTGCTCGACAAAATCTCTTCATTGGCGGCCCGCAGCTCCTCGTTGGTGACTTCGTTGTGTTCGATCACGGACTGCAGATACGTCCGCGTGTGCTCTAACTCGTCGGCCAATTGGGCATAGCCCGACTCGTTCACGTTGTCGGAACTGGCTGACCTTGGAGCAACTCCACGCTGCGCGAGCCGTTCAAACAAGACAAGACACGCGGCTGGATACTCTGACAGCTGTAGTGGGATCACTTCTAATGCCAACTTGCCGGCCTGATCTACGTCGCTACGCCACAGGTCATGGCGATGCACCGTCCGCTGTTCTCGCCGTGCCTGTTGAATCGCGTCCAATACTTCGTCCAGCAAGTCTGCATGCAACACCTCCCGCAAGGTGACTCCCACGGTCGACGTTCTGGTACGTAAGTAGGGTGCCAAATTGCCGCGTACGGTCACCACCTGAAGTTCTTCGTTCACGAGCAATCCTGCTGGGCCAAATCGCTGCAACAGTAGCTGGGCAATGACTTCATTGACATCCAAGTGTACCGTCGAAGACAACGCACCGGTCGGCAGCGGTGGGTAATGCACACTTTGGCCCGGCTCGCTCAATGGGAAAGTGATTGCCTGACGGTTACCTGGCTTCTTGGAGTAAATGCGCGCGTCTTTATCGACCAACTCAAACAGGTCTGCTTGAGCCCCAGTCGTTTCCGCCGGGCCGAGCACTAAGTGACCACCAGGCCTTAGCGCATAGTGGAAGTAAGGGATGACCCGTTTCTGCAACGAGAGGTCGAGGTAGATCAATAGATTGCGGCAGCTGATTAGATCCAGGTTGGCGAAAGGCGTGTCGTGGCTGACGTTGTGACGCGAGAAGACGCACAAGTCGCGGATCGATTGGCTGATCTGGTACGAGCCGTTGTTCTTGCTGAAAAATCGTCGCAACCGCGCCGCAGAAACGTCCAGCGCAATGTTATCGACGTAACTGCCACGTCTGGCTTTTTCCAGTGCGGCCTCGCTAATGTCCGTGGCAAGAATCTTGATGGGCGTATTGCTGATCATGTCCCCCAAGGACTCGACCAGGGCGATGGTCAGTGAGTACACCTCTTCCCCAGTGGCGCAACCGGCAACCCAAAAGCGAATCGCCTCCTCGGGGCGATGCTTGCGAATCAGTTTGGGAAACACCAGTTGTTGCAAGCTCACAAACGCGGTAACCGTTCCCGAATCGGCATGGTTGTTGGGCGTGGTAGGTTGAGGGGGTGTGCTTGAACTTGTGCTTCCCTCGGTGACGGCC